>JAOAPT010000686.1 GCA_025463045.1 Candidatus Solibacter sp. | reverse complement strand
CGTCTTGTAAATGCCATGCGACACGTACCCGAGATGCGGCGTTGCCAGTACGTTGTCCAGCGTCCGGAAGGGGTGAGACGGAGGCAGCGGCTCAATGTCGAATACGTCGATCGCCGCGCCGGCGATTTGCTTGTTCTTCAACACGCTGATCAAAGCCTGCTCTTCGACGATCGGCCCGCGCGACGCATTGATCAATCGGGCCGTTGGCTTCATTCTCTCCAGCTCCGCGGCCCCTATCAGGCCGCGCGTACGGCTGCTCAACACCAAATGGACCGTCAGGATGTCGGCCCGCTCGAACAACTGGTCCTTGGAAACCAGGATTGCGCCCGCGGCTTTGGCGGCCTCGGACGTCATGTTCTGGCTCCAGGCAATCAGATTCATTCCAAAAGCGCACCCGACCCGCGCTACCTGTGATCCAATCCGCCCAAGTCCCAGAACACCCAGGGTCTTTCCACGAAGATCCGTGCCCACTGTTTGCTGCCAGCCGCCGGATCGTACGGAGTTGCTCTCCGTCACGATATGTCGAGCGGAGGCCAAAATCAGCGCCCACGTAAATTCGATCGTCGGATCCGACCGATACCCCGTGTGAACCACTGCGATGCCACGATCGCCAGCGGCGGCGATATCGATCGACGCGTTTATAGCTCCCGTCGAGGCAATGAGCTTGAGATTGGGAAGGCGCTCAATGACGTTGCGCGGCAGCGGGGTCCGCTCGCGCATGACACAAACGACATCAAAAGGCAGCAACCGCTCAACCAGTGCGTCCGGATCTACGACGTGGTCCTGAAACACGGCGATGTCTGCTCGATCGCGGAGCACGGACCAATCGGCGCTCTCCAGCGCCACATTTTGGTAATCGTCTAGAACAGCAATCTTGTATTTCTTCATGGGCATCTATCCGGCGACCTCCGTCATTAGTGTCGCGATGGTCACTTGTTACTTCTCATCCCATCGGTCCATAAATACCACAGGCACCCAACTATACCCATTCCCCTCCTTGCGCAAGCGACCCAGGGCAGGAAAATATGACGTATGCGGCGTCGCGATCAAAACATTCTGGCGCGCGAGCTTAGACAGCAATTGACGCCGCGTGGCCGCAGCCGCAGTCTGGTCGATGTCGAAAGTCGCGGTGACCTCGGGATGCTGTAGTTGAACGCGCTGTGCATGGACGATGTCGCCCCAAAATAGGATTCTTTGTCCCTTTGACGAAAATTCATAGCCGGTGTGTCCCGGCGTGTGACCAGGCAGCGGGACGAATTGCATGCCGTCGACGATTCGCTCGGAGCCACTAAACGTGTGCCATTTAGCGGCCTCGATGTACGGCGCTGCGATGGCTTGCGCACTCTGGAAGAACGGTTGCGCATCCTTCGGCGCCTTTGCAGCGATTTCCGGCGACAACCAAAAGTCGCTTTCGGCCTTCGCTACGTAAACATCGGCATTTGGAAAGACGCGCTTTCCGTCCCGAGTGGTCAGCCCGCCGACGTGATCGGCATGGAGGTGCGTAACCAAAACGAGGTCGACCTCTTCCGGAGTGTAGCCCGCGCTGCGGAGGCTGCCCGCCAGGCGCCCGAATGCTCCCCCACCCCACCAGGCGCCGGCACCCGCATCGACGAGGATTAGTTGCTTGCCGGTGTTGACCAGGAATCCCGTATCAGCGGTATCCAGCATGTGCGGATCTTCGTGCAGTGCCTTTACAACACCATCCATCGCCGCCTTCGTTCCGTTCAGCCAGTGCGGATCGAATACGCCGGTACCATCGTATAGCGCCGTCACTTCGAGGTCGCCGACTTTCAGTCGGTAGAAGCCGGGCGCCTGGTCATGATGCTGGGGTGCGGCGGCCAGAGCTGCGTTCGGACTGGCGACAAAGCTGGCCAGCGCTGCCACCAGAGCGGCGGCGAAGCGCATCGAGTTTCTCTTGAGCACGTTCCCTTGTAATTTCATACTCGTTCCTTCATTTTCAGTCTTCTGCGGAGTGGACCTTTCGTTCGAATTGCTTCAAATTCGCGGCTACTTCTCTACGGCATCGTTCACATAGTCAACCGGCACCCAGGTGTAGGCGTGCCCGTCCCTCCTGATGTGCCCAAGTCCTGGGAAGGGCAAGTGGTCGGGCGCGACAATATAACCCTTTCTGGCTGCATCCTCAAGGAGCTTTCTTCGCGGAATCCGGGGAAGAACTCCGTGGCGCCTTCAAACGTCTTGAGCTGTCCGCTGTCCATGTAAGGCTTGACCTTCGGGTCGACTTGGGCAAAAAACGTCTTCTGCGGCTCGACCGCGGTTGCTGCAATCGACTTGTTAAACCAGTAGTCGACCTTTTTTGTTGACATGAATCGTGGCGTTCGGAAAAACCTTCGTGTTCCCATTCACCAGGCCTCCCGTATGGTCAGGATGAATGTGAATGACGAAGACGTCGGTATGTTCTCAGGTTGGCCCCGCCGCTCGGAGGGACTGTGGAAGTTTGCCAGCCGTCGGGCCGACCAGTTCGGATGATCCGGCGTCAATTTGGACAGGTTTGTTCTCATACTTGATCAGAAAGGCGTTGACGGAAGCGCCCAGCAGCGCCTTTTCGAAATGGCGCGCCAGGAGACGTCCAACCTCGCCCGGCTTGGCGTTTTGAACCAATTCCTTAGGCAGTCCGAGGCCGACGGTTCCATCCGAAACCGCAATTACGTCAATCTTGCCGACCTTCGTTCTGTAAATGCCTGCTTGACGACGATCGAGTTTCGACACTGTCGAGAGAGAAATGACCGGCTTGTCCGAGAATTGCTGCGCATACGCCCCGAGGCTGATGACGAGCAACGCCGGCGCCACGATTTGCGGCACGCGAATGTACAGTAGCTTGAGTTTCGTTCCTGACATCTGTGATCTCCGTGTCCCGTTGATTGCGGCGTTTTCCGAATTCACGCCGTCTACACCTTCTTTCACAGCGGAGCCGACAATCGACGGTTCCAACTTCATACTGAACCAGATGGTTCAAAACCGAGGAAGGATTCAAGAGATCAGGGCCAGCACTGCAACACTTGCTCGATGCGTGGCACTGAAACGATAATGGCGGTCACAGCGCCGGCTCGCTTCGTCTTGCGGGGCGGCACGCTTCTTTTGCGCAGGTTCAAACAGGAGCGCCTCCACGTGGCGGCCGCTGCCTGCACGTGTTCAACGAGGGACAATCACCTGAGGCTATTCAGGAAGACTTCCCAGTGCTCAAGCGCTCCCAAATCTACGGAGCAATCGCCTTCTACCTGGACCACCAGGCCGAGATCGACAAGTATCTCGAAGAGACGGAGCGCGAATTCGAGAGAAACGCTGTCCCGCTCGAACAGGCCAACCCCACTTTGTGGGCAAAGATCCAACGCGTCAAGGCGGAGGCCGCTCAAGGTGAGCGGCGCTCTTGAGCATTCGCTTCCAGGCAGACAACGACCTCAAGTTCGGAATCGTTAAAGCAGTTCGGCGGCGTTAGCCCGCGATTGATTTCGTGTCGGCCCAGGAGGCCGGATTGGATGAGGTAGGCGTCCTGAGTTGTTAGACCGCATCGCGGCGGGCGGCCGGGTCCTGGTCTCTCATGACCGGCGCACGATGATCGCTCATTTCCGCGCGCACTTGGCTGCTGGCAAGTCCGCTCCTGGATTGCTGATCGTTTCGCAAGGCGCTTTGATCGGCGACGTGGTCGAGGCGTTTGTCTACGTTTGGGCGCTCGCTAAGCCGGTCGATCTTCGCGACCAGGCTTACTACTCGCCGTCCCTCTCCCGCCATTTGTTCACGCGTTGAGCCCCAAATTCCGCGTATGACAAATGGCACCACAGGACGCGCGCTTGTATGACAACGCATCCCTTTCGCGCGCCATGGGATAGGGTCAAATCTTGGTCAGCTTGTAGGACGATCCCTTTATGTTCCACTACCGCCTTTGGTTTCGCGATCTCAAAGCGCCCGTGACCGTGCGGGGAACTGCGTTCATGGACCCGTACACGCTCGCGTACCTCGCAGGCCATAGCGAATTCTCCACCACCCGCCGCTACGTCCATCCGCAAGCCGACACGGTCCGCGCCGCAATCGAGAAAGCGAGGGATGGGCATAGAATCGGGCATAGCGAAAGCGAAACGGCCGAGAGCACCAAGCCCTCGGCCGTCACAACATCCAATAATTCTAAAGGGAGAAATGGTCGGGGCGGGAGGATTCGAACCTCCGACCTCCTGGTCCCGAACCAGGCGCTCTACCAGGCTGAGCCACGCCCCGAAGTTACTAGTGTAGTCTGTTGCACCCCATCCGCACAAGCGCGCTACCATCAAATTCGTGCAAGTCCGTGATTTACCAGCCGTCAACGACGTCCTCGATCAACTCGCCCCCGCGCTCTCCCGCTATCCCCGCGCGCTCGTCGTCGAAGAAGTCCGCCGCGCACTCAATCACATGCGCGCCGAAATCCTCGCCGGCCGCCCCGACGGAGCCCCCGCCCACACTCGCGTCGAAGCCGCGCTCGCCACGCTCGAGCGCCCCTCGCTCCGCCACATCATCAACGCCACCGGCGTCGTCCTCCACACTAATCTCGGACGCGCTCCGCTCGGCCCTTTCCCCGTGCTCCCCGGATATTCCAATCTCGAATACGATCTCGCCGCCGGACGACGCGGCAAGCGCGACGTCCACGCCGCACACCTCTTCGAGCGCATCCTCGGCGCGCCCGCCATCGCCGTCAACAACAACGCCGCCGCGCTCTTCCTCGCGCTTCACGAACTCGCCGCCGGCGCCGAGGCCATTGTCTCCCGCGGCGAACTCATCGAGATCGGCGACGGATTCCGCATCCCCGACATCATGGCCCGCTCCGGCGCCACCCTCGTCGAAGTCGGCACCACCAACCGCACCCACGTCGACGATTACCG
>JAOAPT010000216.1 GCA_025463045.1 Candidatus Solibacter sp. | reverse complement strand
ATTCCATTTTCATGAAGGGCAAAGATCCACGCGACGCGCATTTCATCACCAGTCGTATCTGTGGAATCTGCGGAGACAATCACGCGACCTGCTCGGTGTATACGCAGAACATGGCGTACGGGGTGGTGCCGCCAAACCTCGGCGAGTGGATCGTCAACCTGGGCGAGGCGGCCGAGTACATGTTCGATCACAACATCTACCAGGACAACCTGGTGGGCGTGGACTTCTGCGAGAAGATGGTGCGCGAGACGAATCCGGGCGTTTGGGAGAAGGCGGCGAAAGCAGAGGCGCCCCATGCCGAGCAACACGGCTACCGCACGATCGGCGACATCATGAAGTCGCTCAATCCGTTCGAAGGCGAGTTCTATCGCGAAACGTTACAGGTCAGCCGGGCGACGCGCGAGATGTTCTGCCTGATGGAGGGTCGCCACGTTCATCCTTCGACGCTGTACCCGGGAGGCGTCGGCACGGTTGCCACAATCCAACTGTTCACCGATTACATGACGCGGCTGATGCGCTACGTAGAGTTCATGAAGCGCGTGGTCCCGATGCACGATGACCTGTTCGACTTCTTCTACGAGGCGATTCCAGGCTATGAGGAGGTAGGACGCCGTCGCGTGCTGCTCGGCTGCTGGGGAGCGTTTCAGAATCCCGAGGTGCGCAATTTCGGATACAGCAATATGACGGATTGGGGACGGGCGATGTATGTCACCCCCGGCGTGGTTGTGGATGGCAAGCTGGTGACTAACGATCTCATCAAGATCAACCTGGGGATTCGGATTCTACTCGGCAGTTCGTATTACGAGGATTGGGACGGCCGCGAGATTTTCGTTTCGCACGATCCGGCCGGCAACCCGGTGGACAAGCGCCATCCCTGGAACCAACACACCATTCCGAAGCCGCAGAAACGCGAGTTCGGAGACCGGTATAGCTGGGTGATGTCGCCCCGCTGGTATGACGGCAAGGACTATCTTTCGCTCGATACCGGTGGTGGCCCGATCGCGCGTCTGTGGTCCACCGCGCTCAGCGGTTTGGTGGACATCGGGTACGTGAAGGCCACGGGACACAGCGTTCAGATCAACTTGCCGAAGACGGCGCTCAAAGGGCCGGTGAGCTTCGAATGGAAGATCCCGAAATGGTCGAATGCGATCGAGAGGGATCGCGCCCGCACGTATTTCCAGGCCTATGCCGCCGCATGCGCTCTCCATTTTCTGGAGAAGGCGATGGGCGAAGTGCGCCAGGGAAAGACGAAGACGTGGAGCGAGTTCAAGGTTCCCAAGGACGCGGTGGCGTGCGGTTTCACCGAAGCGGTTCGCGGCGTGCTTTCGCATCACATGGTGATCCGCAACGGCAAGATCGCCAACTACCATCCCTACCCGCCCACACCGTGGAACGCGAGTCCGCGCGACTACTACGGGACGCCCGGACCTTACGAAGACGCGGTGCAGGATCAGCCGATCTTCGAGGAAAGCAGCCGCGAGAACTTTAAGGGCATCGACATCATGCGCACGGTGCGCAGCTTCGATCCGTGTCTGCCCTGCGGAGTGCACATGTACCTAGGTAACGGCAAGACGCTGGAGCAGCGGCATTCGCCGACGCTGTTGAATGTTCCGGAGAGTTGGAAGAAATAGAGGAGGCGTATCACCGTGCACGAAGCGCCCGATGTGGATGCGACCGTTCGAGCAATCGAATCGCTAGTGGACATGCAGCCGGAATCGGCGGAACTGGCCGGATTGTTGATGCAGTTGTATGGAGCGGGCTTAACGCGCATCGTGGAGGTGATCCGCGAGGAAAGCGGCGAGTCGATCCTCGAGCGACTCGCCGGGGATAAGCTTGCGGCGAGCCTGTTGCTGCTCCACGGACTCCATCCCGTGGACGCGGCGACGCGCCTGCGTAAGGCGTTGCAGAAGTTGGAACGCCGCTTCGACGCGCAGCGTGTTTCGCTGGCGGAGATCAAGGACGGAGTCGCGTTCATTCGCGTGGAACACAACGGCGGCGGCACTCCCCCGGCTGCCTTGGCGGACATGATCGAGCAGGCTGCGATGGAGGTTGCGCCCGAGCTGGAGGGAATTGAAATCGAAGGTGCGGCTCACGCCGCCGTCCTGGTGCAGATCGCCCCTGCGCCGGTGGCCTGACATGAAGGAAATACTCCGGCTGCGACGCTTCCTCGACGCGCCCGTTTCCACACAGCCGCCATCCGAGCGGTGTGAGTTCTGCGGCGTTGCGATTGCGGAGCCGCACTCGCATGTGGTCGACCTGGAGCAGCGGCGCATCGTGTGCTCCTGCAGGCCGTGCTATCTGCTGTTCCAGAACGCCGGCGCCGCGGGCGGAAGATTTCGCTCGGTTGGGGATCGCTGCGAAAGAGTCGAGGAATCCGGCCTGGACATGGACGCGTTCGAGATGCCGATCGGGATGGCCTTCTTCATTCGCAACTCGAAATCGAATCGCCTGGTAGCCTTCTACCCCAGTCCGGGTGGAGCGATGGAGTCGGGACTGCAAGTGGAGGCGCCCTTATCGCTCGAGGCCGATATCGAGGCGCTGCTGGTCTACCGGCGAAGGGAATCGGCGGAGACCTGGATCGTGCCGGTCGATGTTTGCTACGAACTCGTGGGACGCATCCGCCGCCGCTGGCGAGGCTTCGATGGGGGAGCAGAGGTGTACGCGGAGATCGAGAGCTTCTTCGCGAACTTGAACGAACACAGGAGCGCGGCTTGCCAGATTTGAATTTCTCGATCACCGGCGCGCGGGCCGAAAAGCACTCGGCGGTCCCTGTGTTGACCTTTCGTCTACGAATTCAGGACGGCGTGGGCGTACCGGTTCACGCGATTCTACTGCGCGTCCAAATTCGCATACAGCCGAAGCGCCGCGCGTACACGGCAGCGGAGCAGGAACGGCTCGCAGACCTGTTCGGCACGCCGGATCGCTGGCGTGAAACGCTCCAGCCGGAGCTGTGGACGAATGCCTCGCTGCTCGCGACTGCGTTTGCAGGGGAAGTGGAAATCGATCTTCCCGTGTCCTGCACCTATGATCTCGAGGTAGCGTCGGCGAAGTATCTGGACGCGCTGGACGATGGCGAAATCGGCTTGACCTTCCTCTTCAGCGGAACCGTCTTCGCGAAGTCGGAGAATGGATTCCGAGTGGAGCAGATTCCGTGGGAGAAGGAGGCCGCTTACCGCCTGCCGGTGAGGACTTGGCGGGAACTGATGGAGAGTCATTTTCCGGGCAGCGGCTGGATCCGGCTGCGCCGCGAGTCGCTGGATGCCCTGCGGCGAATCAAGGCTCGCGAGGCGCTCTACACGTGGGACGACGTGATCGCATCGCTGGTCAGCAGCGAAAAGGAGCCGGTGCGATGAGCAGCCTCGACGTCGCCTGGAAGATCGCCGACGCAGTGCTCTACGAAGGCTACGTGCTGTATCCGTATCGCGCTTCCTCGGTGAAGAACCGCTTCCGCTGGCAGTTTGGAATCGTGGCGCCGCGCGCCTGGAGCGACGAGGGCGGAGAGCCGTGGCAGATGCGCACCGAGTGCCTGATCGAGCCGCAAGAGTCGACCGCGGTCGAGATCACAATCCGCTTTCTGCAAGTTGAGGAACAGGCCGGACCGGACGGCGCGCCCTGGGAGACCGGAGTCGAGCGGAAGATTCAGCTCGGGACCCTCGCTATCGCCGACCTGCTCGGAAGCCCGAAGATCTTCCCGT
>JAOAPT010000579.1 GCA_025463045.1 Candidatus Solibacter sp. | reverse complement strand
GGGGCAGCTCGATTGGAAGATCCGGACGGACGCGCGCGTGGTGCTGCACGAAGGTGTGAATGCGCGCGAGGTCACGCTCGAGGAGATCGGCGAGGCGGTGGAGTTTCTCAGTTGCGACGTGAGTTTCATCTCGGTGACGCTGATTTTGCCCGCGATCGTTTCTCTGCTACAGCCGGACGGGCAAATGGTTATACTGATCAAACCGCAGTTTGAAGTGGGCAAGGGCCAGGTGGGCAAGGGCGGCATCGTTCGCGAGCCGGAATTGCACCGGGCGGCTTGCGAACGAGTCGAACGGGCCGTGCGCGAAACCGGATTCGAGACCGCGATCATCGAAAGCCCCATCGCCGGCGCCGAAGGGAACAAGGAGTTTCTCCTCTATGCCCATCATTAAAACCGTCGGTATCATTTCCAAACCGAATTCGCCGGCGGCGGAAGCGATCGTCCCCAAATTGATCGAGTGGCTGCGACATCGCGGAATCGCGGTGCGGATCGACGAGCAGACCGCGGTTTATGCGGGCGGGGTGCGGGGGATGCCGCGCGAGGAAGTGCCGCAGAGCTGCGACCTGGTGATCGTACTGGGCGGCGATGGCACACTGCTCTCGGCGGCGCGCGCGATCGGGCGTCGCGAGATCCCGTTGTTTCCGGTGAATCTGGGCGGGCTGGGATTCCTCACGGCGATCACGATTGATGAGCTCTATCCGGAGTTGGAGCGCGCGCTGCGCGGCGAGCACCGGATCGCGAAGCGCAAGCTGATGACCACCGAGGTGGTGCGCGATGGCCAGGTGGTCGAATCGTTCGACGCGCTGAATGACGCAGTGCTGACGAAGAGCTCGATCGCGCGCATGATCGATCTGGATACGTTCGTGGACGAGCAGTTCGTGTGCGCCTACAAGGCGGACGGGCTGATCATCGCGACGCCCACCGGGTCGACGGCATACTCGCTGTCGGCGGGCGGCCCGATTATTTTCCCTTCGGTGCCGACGATTTGTTTGACGCCGATTTGTCCGCACATGCTGACGAATCGCCCGGTGCTGGTGCCGGAGACGAGCGTGATCCGGGTGGCGTCGCGAGGGCCGGACGAGAGCGTGTATCTTACGATCGACGGACAGGTGGGCACGCCGATTCGCGAGCACGATACGGTGGTCTGCCACAGCTCGCACCATTCGCTGTTGTTGATTCGTCCGCCGCGCATGATGTTCTTCGACGTGCTGCGCCAGAAGCTGAAGTGGGGAGAACGATGAAGAGAGTTTCGCTGACGGCGTGGATTTTTATCGGGATGGCGGCGGGGGTGGCGCTGGGAGTGTTGGCGCCTGGATTCGCGAAAGAGTTGGGGATCGTCAGCACGATATTTCTGCGGCTGATCCGTTCGATCATCGCGCCGCTGTTGTTCGGCACGCTGGTGGCGGGGATCGCGGGCGGCGGCGACCTCAAGCACATGGGGCGGATCGGCGGAAAGGCGATTTTGTACTTCGAGATCGTCACGACGTTCGCGCTGTTCCTCGGGCTCGGCGTGGTGAACCTGGTGCGGCCGGGCGAGGGCGTGCCGATTGCGCGGACGGCGGCGGACAAGGTCGCGGCGGCGGCTCCGGCGTCGCTGAGCGCGATTGTGGAGCACACGTTCCCGGCGAGCATAATCGACGCGATGGCGCGAAATGACGTGCTGCAGGTGGTGGTCTTCGCGTTTCTGTTCGGCGCGGCGTGCGCGGCGATCGGGAAGAAGTCGGAGCCGGTGGTGGTGTTCTGCGCGTCGCTGGCCGAAGTGATGTTCCGGTATACGAAGTATGTGATGTACCTGGCGCCGCTCGGAGTGGGCGCGGCGTTGGCGGTGACGGTGGGGAGTAAGGGCATTGGCGTGCTGTTCGGTCTGGGCAAACTGATCGTGACGTTGTACGGCGCGCTGGCGCTGTTCGTGGTGATCGTGCTTGGCGCGGTGGTGGCGATTGCGCGCATTCCGCTGCGGAGCTTCTACCAGGCGGTGCGCGAGCCGTTCCTGATCGCGTTCTCGACGGCGAGCAGCGAGGCGGCGCTGCCGCTGGCGCTCGAGAACATGGAAAAGTTCGGCGTGCCAAAGCATATCGTGGGATTCGTGATCCCGACGGGGTACAGCTTCAATCTGGATGGGACGACCCTGTATCTTTCGATGGCGTCGATGTTCGTCGCGCAGGCGGCGGGCGTCCACATGACGTTCGGCGAGCAGTTGGTAATGATGCTGACGCTGATGCTGACGAGCAAAGGCGTTGCGGGGGTCCCGCGGGCGGCGCTGGTGATTCTGGCCGGGACGCTGACGACCTTCCATCTGCCGGTGGAGGGCTTCGCGATTTTGCTGGGCGTCGACGCGGTGCTCGATATGGCGCGGACGAGTGTGAACGTGCTCGGAAACTGTCTGGCGAGCGCGGTGGTGGCGCGGTGGGAAGGTTTCAAGGTCGGATAGTTTTTCGATTTCCAGGCTAAAGATCGCGGGGTGTACCGCCGATCCTTTGGCTTGGATATGAATACGGAACTCGACCACAGGTTCACTGGGCGCGAGCGGACGCGGCTGCGGCGTGCGCGCGAGAATGGCTTTCTGAATGCGGGCTGCCGGAGTCCTCAGGAGCTGCGCGATGCTCACGGCTTCTGGTGCTGGCGGCTGCGGCTCCCGGTGGTCTGGTTCGAGCGACTAACTCCGCGATCGAAATACGGGCGGATTTGCGTGGACCTGTTTACTACGTCGAGTGTGCTGAATGAGAAGGGCGTGGCGGAGTTGAGCGGCTTGGCTGATGGGGCGCTAGTTTCGTCGCACGATGTCCGCTGGGATCGCGTACCGCGGGCGCGTCTGGAAGAAGTGGCGCGGCGGGCGTTGCGGGCTGCGTTGCGGACTGGGAATTACGAACTGGCCGAACGTGTACGAGTGCCGGCGAAGAATGCCGGAACTCCGAAGGTCTTGCCGTGGAAGATCTCGGCCTAAGGCTGTTTTGACGCTGTCTTATAATTGGGCAATCTCGAAGAAGAGGGGATCGCGCATGTTTCGAACGTCGATGCTGCTGGTTGTCGCCGTACTGCCGCTGGCTGCATTTCAAGGGGCTGAGTCCAGTTTGCTGGCCAAACTGGGCCACTCGCAGCACGGGGAGGTGTTCGACACGGGGCCGCGGGAGAAGCCGGTGCCGATGAGCGGAATCGGTGTGGCGCACTTCCCGATCACCACGAGCAATCCGGAGGTGCAGCGCTGGTTCGACCAGGGCAACGCGCTGCTGCATTCGTTCTTCGATTACGAGGCGGAGCGCGCGTTTCGGTGGTGCGCGAAGTTGGAGCCCGGCAACGCGATGGCCTACTGGGGACTGGCGCGAGCGGCAGCGCTGCATGATTCCGGCGGGCCGGAACGCGCGGCGGACCTGATTCGCGAAGCGCTGAAGCGTAAGGGATCGGCGACTCCGCGCGAGCAGCTTTATATTGATGCGCTCGCGGCGGAACTACTGCCGGATCCGCTTCACGAAGGTGCTTCGTCGCGGCAGACACGCAACCGGGGGCGTAAGGTTCTGGAGACGCTGTGCGTGAAGTATCCGGACGACATGGAGGCACGCGCGCTGCTGGCTCTCAACACCATGGGGGACAACCGCTACGGCGCCGAACTGATGATCCGCGAAATTTTGGCCAAGCAGCCGGATCACCCGGGCGCGCACCACTATCGCATCCACAACTGGGACTATCACGAGCCCGAACAGGCGCTGGAAAGCGCGAGCCGGTACGGCGCGATTGTGCCGGGAATCGGTCATGCGCTGCACATGCCGGGGCACATCTTCAGCATCGTGGGCATGTGGAACGAAGCGGCGATCGCGATGGACGCGGCCACTCGGCGCGAGAAGCAGTACATGCAGGAGAGGCTCAACTTTCCGTTCAACAACTGGAATTACGGCCACAATCTGAACTACCTTTCTTATATTCACGAGCAGCTGGGGATGGCGAATGTGGCGATGTTCGAAGCGCGGCAACTGATCGACGCGCCGCTCGATCCGCAGGGCAATGACGAGTCGCCTTACAGCTCGCACTCGTACGGCATCGCGGCGCTGGCGCGCGTGCTGCTGAAGTTCGAGCGCTGGGACGAGCTACTCAAGGAGGGCACGATTCCGTGGCGCGACAACTTCGCGGACAAGGTGAATCGGGCGTACTTCGAGGCGCGGGCGCATTTCGGCAAAGGCGAGTTTGCGCTGGCGGAGAAGAGTCTCGCGGCGCACACAGCGCTCAAGAAGGACCTGGAAAAGCATAAGGACGAGCCGGTTGGAGGCCTGTACGAGATTCAGGTCGGGGAACTGCGCGGACGTCTGGCGCTGGCGCGCGGCGAGACGCTGGACGCGTTGAAATTTCTCTCGGAGGCGGCACAAAAGGAGTTCGACCAGCAACTGACGTACGCCGATCCGCCGATCTATCCCGAAGTGTTGTATTACAGCCTCGGGGAAGCGTACCTCGAGACCAGGAGTCCGCTACTGGCGGCGACGGCGTTCGAAAAATCGCTGACGCTGACGCACAACGACCTGTTCGCGCTTTCCGGGCTGGTGCGCGCGTATGCCGCGGCGGGGGAAAAGGCGAAGGCGGAAGACGCGATGGCGCGCCTGCTGTTCGTCACGGCGGATGCGGACAAGGGGCTCGCGATCGTGAGTCGCGCGATGGCGACGGGGATCACGGCCGCGCCGCGCGATTCGTCGCCCCGGGCGCAGCGCAATTACCTGCGGACGTCGCTCGAGCAGTTCGGCCCGAGCAAGTGGGAGCCCTATGAGGCTCCGAAACTCGACGTGAAGGATGCGGCGGGGAAGCGCGTGACGCTCGACGAGTACAAGGGCAAGAACGTGATCCTGGTGTTTTATCTCGGTGCGGAATGCCCGCATTGCATGCGGCAACTGCATGATATCGGCGGGAAGCAGACCGAGTGGGAGCGGCTGAATACTGTGGTGCTGGCGGTGAGCAGTACGGCGCCCGAGAAGAACTCCGCGGGGCTGAAGGAGTTCGGCAAGCTGCCGGTCCGGCTGCTCTCGGACGAACATTACGCGAACGCACGGCGCTTTCATTCGTACGACGACTTCGAAGAGGCGGAATTGCACTCGACGATTCTGATCGATAAGGAAGGGCGCGTGCGGTGGGCGCGGAATGGAGGCGATCCATTCGGCGATATGGCGTTCCTGGTGAAGCAGGTGGAGCGGATGAACGCTCCGCTTTATGGCGCCGTGGCGAAGACTACGTTGAGGTAATAAGTGTACTGCGTGCTGGAGGGCAGCGAGAGCGGGATGCCGCCTCGTGGATCGTAGATGCCAATCCTCGCAAAGCTGAGATTGTACGCACCCGCCACATCGCTGATGGCGCGGATGGGCCCCAGCTTGATTCCGGCAGCGGCGGCGAGCGATTGGGCCTGCTTTCGGGATTCGTCCAAGAGTTGCGGCAATAAGAGTTGGCGCAGCGCATCGATCGCGGTCTGGCTGGGGTTGAAGGCCACCGCGTATTGCAGGCTCTTGAGCGGGTCAGGCAGGTGGGTGCGGAGCGCTTCGAGATTCTTCGCCGTCTCGATGGCGGACCCCGCAGGGATCGCGACGGCGGCGGAGAAGAGTATTTGCGCGGCATCGCCCAATCCCGTGGCGACCACGGTGGGGTTGGGCAGTCCGGCGCTCTGGAGTGCCTGCTTCACTTGCTGCTGCGTGGCATCGAGGGCGGCGGTAACTGAGATCGCGATCGACGCTTCGTCGGCGACGAGCGTTACGCGCCGGCTGACGGGGGCACTTATCCCATCCAACATCTGCCCCGCGGCGCCGCAGACGGACATCGCAAGCAAAAGTAGAGATTTCATGGCGCCACGCTGAAGGTGAGGTTGGCGTTGAAGATGTACTGCGTTCCCGAGCCGCCTGAACTGGAACTGAAGGTGCCCCCGAAGGGCGACGAGCCAATCCAATACGCGCCCGAGTTACCGGTAGCGTAGTACGAATCGGTGACGCCCTTCACCGCGCCGAGTTTCAGTCCGGCGGCCGCGGCGAGCGCCTGCGCCTTCTTCTGGGCGTCGGCGATGAGCTGCGGCAAGAGCGTCTGGCGCATGGCATCCACTGTCGACTGACTCGCGTTCAGGGCGGCAGTGTATTGAAGACTCTTGAGCAGCGCGGGTGGTTTGGTCCGCAGGTCTTCCATGATCTTGGCCGCGTCCTTTAGGCCCGCGGCGGGAACGCTGAAGGTGAACTGATAAAGCACCTGGGTCTGAGTGGCCGGCGGGTTAGTCGAGTAGTCGTAATTCTGGCTGAGCGCGGTGCCGAAGAGCGAGAGGCTGGAGATTCCGGCGTCGAGGAAGATCTGGGTGATTTGCTGTTGCGTGGTATCGATGGCAGCGCCAGCGATGACGGAGAAATCGGCCGTATCGGCGGTGAGAGTGACGGTGCGGCTGACCGAAGTCGCCACCCCATCGCTCAGTTGCGCGAACGTGGCGCTCGCGAAACCTAATAACAGAGTGGCAAGTCTCATGTCTCCGATTTTGGCAGCTTTTACTTCTGACCGTAGTAGGCGTCCGGTCCGTGTTTGCGGAAGTGGTGTTTGTCGCGCAGCGGCTCGGCGATGGCGGCGGCGTTCGGATTGATGGTCACAGTCTGCCACGCCATCGCGGCGATTTCCTCGACGATGACGGCCATGTGGGCGGCATCGGTCACGGTCTTCCCCCAGCAGAACGGCGCGTGTCCGGCGACCAGGCAAGCGGGGCAGGCGAGCGGGTCGAGCCCTTCCATGCGGCGAATGATCGCGGTGCCGGTGTTGGCTTCGTACTCGCCTTCGATTTCGTCGCGGGTGAGGGCCGGGGTCAGCGGGATGGGGCCGTGAAAGTAGTCGGCGTGCGTGGTGCCGAAGCAGGGGATCTCGCGCTGCGCCTGGGCCCACGCGGTGGCGTGGCGGGAGTGCGTATGGACGACGCCGCCGATCGTCGGGAAGGCGCGATAGAGCGCGACGTGAGTGGCAAGGTCGGACGACGGGCGCAGCGTGCCTTCGATGATTTTGCCGTGTAGATCGGTGATGACCATGTCGGCCGGCGTCATCTTCTCGTACGGCACGCCGCTCGGTTTGATCACGCACAGGCCCTGCTCCCGCGATACCGCGCTGGCATTGCCGAAGGTGTAGACGACGAGTCCGCGGCGGACCAGTTCGAGATTGGCTTCGAGGACTTCAGCTCGCAGTGATTCCAGCACTTTTACCTCCTTGGGTATAGGCGGCGATGCGGCGTAATTCGGGGAGGACGTTGCCGAACGCGGTGGGTGCGGAGCCGCGCCGGCCGAACGCGAAGTAGAGCTTGCGGTACAGGGTGAACAGATCCTGGCTGACGGCGGACTGCACGGGTTCGGGCTCGACGGTGCGAAAGCCGGGACAGAGCTTGTCCTGCGCCTCTTCGATGGTCCGGAACGCGCCGGCGGCCATGAAGGCGAAGATCGCGGAGCCCAGGCTGGTGACATCGCCCGCGGGGACGAGGATGGGCTTGCCCATGACGTTGGCGTACACCTGATTGAGTACGGCGTTCTTCCGCGGAATGCCGCCGCCGTTGATGATGCGGCGCACCGGGACGCCGTGTTCTTCCATGCGCTCGAGGATCACGCGTGTGTGGAACGCGGTGCCCTCGATGGCGGCGAAGAGCTCGTCCTGCGCGGTGGTGGTGAGGCGCCAGCCGAGCGTCACGCCGCTGAGCTCGGGATTGACCAGCACGGTGCGATCGCCATTATCCCAAGTGAGGCGGAGAAGCCCTGTCTCGCCCGCGCGGTAGTTCTCAAGGCCCTTGGAAAGCTCGCCGACAGTCGTGCCGGCGCGGCGGGCGATGGCCTCGAAGATGTCGCCGGTGGCGGAGAGTCCGGCCTCGATGCCGGTGAACGCGGGATGGATCGAGCCGGGGACCACGCCGCAGACGCCGGGGATGAGGGCGGGCTGGTCGCTGATCGCCATGATGCAGGTCGACGTGCCGACCACGTTGACGACGTCGCCGATACGTACGCCGGCGCCGATGGCGTCCCAATGCGCGTCGAAGGCGCCGACCGGGATCGGGATGCCGGCGCGGAGGCCGAGTTTGGCGGCCCACTCGGCGGTGAGGTGACCGGCGATCTGGTCGCTGGTAGCGTAGCGTCCGGCGAGTTGGGCGCGGACGCCGTTCATCGCGGGATCGAGCGAGCGCAGAAATTCGTCGGGCGGCAGTCCGCCGAGCGCGGCGCTCCACATCCATTTGTGGCCCATGGCGCAGATGCTGCGCGATACTTGCGCGGGATCGGTGATGCCGCAGAGGACGGCGGCGACCATGTCGCAGTGTTCGAGCGCGGTGGCGAATTTGGCGCGCTTGTCGGGGTTGTGGCGCAGCCAGTGGAGCAGTTTGGCGAAGCCCCATTCGCTGGAATAGATTCCGCCGCACCAATCGATGGCTTCGAGCTTCTGCTGTTGCGCGGAGGCGGTGATCTCGGCGGCCTCCTTCCAGGCGCGATGGTCGCACCAGAGGTAGTAGTCGTCGATCGGATTCATCTGCGCGTCGACAGGGATCACGCTCGATCCGGTGGTGTCGAGCGCGATGGCCTCGATTGCGTGCCCGTCGACGCCGGCGTTTTCGATGGCGCGATGGGTGGCCAGGGCAAGAGCGGACATGTGGTCGGCGTGGCTCTGGGTGGCGTGGTCCGGGTCTTCCTTCTTGCGCAGGAGGGGATAATCGGCGGCGCCCGATCCGAGGCGGCCACGGATGGAATCAAAGATAGAAACGCGAACGCTGAGGGTACCGAAGTCGACGCCGGCTACGATGCTCATGGAGACTCCTGGAAAAACATTAGTTGGCCGCCGATAAACGCGGATGAACACGGATAAAACAGAATCTGGGTTCTGGTCTGTGTTCATCGGCGGCGCTTATCGTTCTTACTCGTGCTTACTCGTGGATCGCGACGTTCCAGCCGAGGTAGTGATCGGTCGCTTCCTGGACGGCGGACGCAACGTTCGACATGTTGGCGGCGACGTGGTGCTCGAAGCCGTTTTCGCAAATGAAGCGGAGCAGGCGCTGCAGGTTCGGGATCTTCACGACGCCGGCGCCGCCGAAGGTAGTTAGCGGATCGTCGGTGAATTCGCCTTCGCCGACGTAGCCATCGATCGTGCCTTCGAGGTCGTTGGTGGAGAAGCGCGCGTAGCTCATCGGGCTCGCCTTCACCAAGCCCTCGCAGGTGCCGTAGGTGTTTTCGCGGCCGACCGTGCCGGCGATAATCTGCTGGAAGTCCATCTTCACGCTCTTGAAGAAGTGCTTGGGCAGATTGCTGCAATGGAAGCAGACGGCCTTATCCGGATCGTCACCATAGTTGTTGTTCCAATCGAGCAGCGCGCTCGGCGTCTCGCTGGCGAGCT
>JAOAPT010000575.1 GCA_025463045.1 Candidatus Solibacter sp. | reverse complement strand
CCGCCGAAGGCCTGCTGCCACAATGCATGACTGATCACTGCGACGCGATCGTTGCCCGCCACATCTTCGCCATCGGCGAAGGGCCGTCCAATCTCGGTTTCCGCGCCGAGCACGCTGAAGAAATTGGCCGTGGTCTCCACCAGCTTGATGCGCGAAGCGCCGGTGCGCTGTCCGAGATTGACATCGCCCACGTAATAGGGAGCCGCGTCCGCCAGATACCCGCTATCGCGAATCCAGGCGCGCTGCACCGGCAGGTCGCTCGTAGCGCCCGGCGGAATCAGCCACAGATCGACAAGCCGCGCCGGATCGCGGAAGGGCAGCGAGCGCAGCAGCAGCGCGTTGATCACGCTGAAGACGCCGGTCGTGGCGCCAATCGCCAAGGCGAGCGCGATCAGGGCAAGCGCGGTAGTGGTGGATCGCTGGCGGTGCACACGGGCGGCGTAGCGCAGGTCCTGGCGGAGTTCGCGCGCGATTTCTGCCGGGATCGAGAGGCCGAGATCGGCGAGGGCGTGGAGCCAGAACCACGCCTTACCGCGGAAGCCGCGCGCTTCGCGGTAGTCGTCCCAGAACTCGCGCTCCATCGGAGTGCTGTACTCCTCTCGAAAGCCCGCCGGGTAGAGCTTCAAAAGCAGCCGGTAGATGGTTCTGGGATCAGGCATGAGAGGTTCTCAAACGCTCCCCAGGCTCTCTTCGGCGAGACGCACGAGTTGGCGCAAACGGACCGCTTCGGCCTGCGCGGCGCGGCGGCCGAGCGGGGTGATGCGGTAGTAGCGGCGGCGCTCGTCGTCGAGGTGAGAATCGGGACGCTCGTCGGATTCGGCGATCAGGCCCTGTTCGAGCATCTTGTTGATCGAGCCGTAGAGCGCGCCGGATGCGAGATTGAGTTTGCCGTTGGTGCGCTGCAGGATCTCGCGTTTTAGCGCATACCCGTGGCGCTCGCCCTCAGTGAGGGCGAGCAGCATGTGGAAGACGGGCAGAGGCAAAGGGTCGGGTTGTTCTGTTTTCGCCATACTAGGTAAAAATCTGACTCAGTATGCCGGAACTCAGAATAGTATGTCAAGGGGAAATTGGATCGCTTTGTTGAAGTACGCACTTCAGTCAGAGGCGCGATCGTCAGTTGAGCGGTGAGCTCGAGGAGGACCATCGCTCCCCTGAAAATGACGCGCCAAGAAGCGATCGTCAATTTCATCCCTTGTTGTGGCCCCGAACGGGGCCATGGAGTACTCCGTTGAAGAACGCACTCCTATCAGAGCCGCGACGGTTACCGAGCGGTGGTCGCGCGACCACCGCTTCCTGACGGTCGCGGCTCGGATTGGGGCTCGGTTTTCCGATTGGGACTACCCGATCCCGAGGTCGTCGATACGCTCCAGAGGAGTGCCGCAGGTACGGCAGATCACAGCATGGCAATCGCCGCAGACCAACGGATCGGGCACCGGCTTGGCACAAGTAGGGCAATAAAACTCGGCGGATTCCGCTGGCATTTACTTCGCAGCTTCGATCTTGTCGACCTTCAGATTCTTGCCGGCATCGTCCAACGTGCCGGTGATGGTGACCTTTTTCGCGGCGAACTTCTCGGGCGTCTTCTGGTCGCTCAGCACGTAGGCCTTCTTCGCCTTCGCGTCATAAAGGACGTACTTGCCATTCATGCCTTTAACGCACTCGACAACGCATTTGGCATCGTTGCCCATCTTCATGTCCTTGTGGTCGCCGTTGTCGCACATATTATCGGTGATGATGCCGGTGTAAGTGGCCGGCCCGGCGGCGAAGGCCATGGCGGCCGCGGCGAAGGCGATGGTGATCTGCTTTTTCATTGGATTCTCCCGTTCTTTTTTTCAATGTCCAGCCAGAGCTGGTTGTACGTGCTTTCGGAAATCGGCTGCTTCAACTGAAATCGGAACTGCTTTTCAAGCGTGGTGAGCGTGAGTTGGAAGGGGCCGGAGCTGGCGATCGACTGAATGTCCGAGTAGCGCCACGTATGCGCGCCGAAGCCCACCAAGTCGGCGCCGAACACCAGCGTGCTTTCCGTGCCCTTTGTCAGATCGAGCAGCTTCGCCGGGAAGCGCACGCCGGCGTGGTCGCCGATTTCCGGCAGTGCCGCGACGAACCGCTGATCGAGCGCGGCGCTCCAGCGGGCGTACAGGTCGGCGGAAGGAATCACTCCGGTGAAGTTGTAGGTCAAGTCTCTACCCAGCAGCAAACTACTGTCCTTATACGACAGTATATGGATACTTTTGGGTCCCAGTGTTAATTGTTGAATGTCGGCGTAGGGCCAGTTCAACTCGCCGTGCTTCGCGCTTTGAAACGTGATGCCTTTCTCGTCCACCGTCAGCGTGCCCTCGCAGTACTTGCGAACATGCTGGTGACGCACGGGAAACTGCTGCGCCCACGCGGCGCCGGCCAGTATCAGACAGATTGCGGCTTGACGGATCGCCATTTCCATACCTCGTAAATTGCGGGATAAACTGCCAGTTCCAAAATGAAGGAAGTGAAGATGCCGCCGATCATCGGGGCGGCGATGCGCTTCATGACGTCGGCGCCCGCGCCCGCGCTCCACATAATCGGCGCGAGCCCGACGAACATGGTCGCGACCGTCATCACCTTCGGGCGGATGCGCTGCACGGCGCCCTGTACGATCGCCTCTTGCAAATCCGCCACGGTGTTCATGCGGCCGCTGAGACGGCGCTCGTCGTACGCGAGTTCGAGATAGAGCAGCATGAACACTCCCGTCTCGGCATCCACGCCCATCAGCGCGATGAGCCCGACCCATACCCCGATGCTCATGTTGTAGCCGAGAAAATATAGCAGCCAGATCGCGCCGATCGCCGAGAACGGCACGGCCAGCAGAATAATCAGCGTCTTCGCAGTCGACTTCGTATTCAGGTAGAGCAGCAGGAAGATCAGGAAAATCGTCAGCGGCAGCACGATCTTCAGCCGCTCGCGAACGCGCTCCATCGCTTCGTACTGCCCGCTCCACGCGAGTGTGTAGCCCGGCGGCAGGTGGACGGCATCGCGCACCACGCGCTTTGCCTCCGCCACGTAACTGCCGACGTCGCGATCGGCCACGTCCACGTAGACGTACCCGTTGAGCATCCCGTTTTCGTTGCGCAGCATGGCGGGGCCGGTGGAAAGCTTGAGCGTCGCGATCTGCGCCAGCGGGATCTGCATCTTGCCATCCATCGCGGGCACCAGCGCGCGCGAGAGGCGGTCGAGATCACTGCGCGAATCGCGGTAGTAGCGAACGTTGATCGGGTAGCGCTCTCGCCCTTCCACGGTGGTCCCGACGTTGTCGCCACCGATCGCGTTCATGACGATCATCTGCGCGTCGTCCACGCTCAGGCCATAGCGCGCGAGTTGATCGCGCTTGAGGTCGAAATCGAGGAAGTAGCCGCCGCCCACGCGTTCGGCGAAGACGTTGCGCGTGCCGGCGACATCGGGGAGTACGCCTTCGATCTGCTTGCCGAGGCGCTCGATCTCCGCGAGATCGCCGCCGTAGATCTTGATGCCGACGGGAGTTCGCACGCCAGTGGTGAGCATGTCGATGCGATTCTTGATCGGCATGGTCCACGCGTTGGACACTCCGGGAAGCTGCATCGCGCGGTCCATTTCGGCGGTCAACTGTTCGGTGCTGATGTGATCGGGCGTGATGTGCGCCAGGTACGGCCGCATCCAGCGCGGCCACTGGTCGTACCAGGTCGCCACTTTCCGCCACTGGGATTTCGGCTTGAGCTGGATTACGGTCTCCATCATGGAGAAGGGCGCGGGATCGGTAGACGTTTCCGCGCGGCCCGATTTGCCGAGCACGCTCGCCACTTCGGGAAAGCGCATCAGCATGCGGTCCTGCACCTGCATCAGGCGCTGCGCTTCCGTAATCGAAATGCCGGGAAGCGTGCTGGGCATGAAGAGCAGCCCGCCTTCATCGAGCGGCGGCATGAACTCGCTGCCCAGCTTCTGATAGATGGGCACGGTGACCGCGATCATCGCCAGGGCGCCGGCGATCACCAGCCATTTCCAACGCAGCGTTGCGCGAACGACCGGCTCGTAGACGCGCATCAGGATGCGGCTGATCGGGTGCTTGTCCTCCGAATGAATCGTGCCTACCAGGATGGCGTTGATGATCTTGCCGGGAAAGCCCGGGATGCGGAATTTATCTTTGCGGAAGATGAAGAGGCGCAGCGCGGGATCGAGCGTGATCGCAAGGATCGCGGCCGTCACCATCGCAAAGTTCTTGGTGTACGCCAGCGGTTTGAACAGCCGCCCCTCTTGCGCTTCCAGCGTGAGTACGGGCAGGAAGGACACCGCGATCACAAGCAGCGCGAAGAAGCTCGGTCCGCCGACTTCCTTGACGGCGCTGACGATCGCCTGCTGGTAATCGAAATACGTCCAACTGGGGTGCGCGCCTTCGAGCTTCTTGTGGGTCTGCTCGACGACCACGATCGCGGCGTCCACCATCGCGCCCACCGCGATCGCAATCCCTCCGAGCGACATGATGTTGGAGCTCATCCCCATCGCATGCATCGGGATGAAAGAGATCAGCACCGCGATCGGGATGGTGAGGATCGGAATCAGCGCGCTCGGAATGTGCCAGAGGAAGATCAGAATCACCAGGCCGACGACGATCAGCTCTTCGGTGAGCGTGTGCTTCAGATTTTCGATGGAGGCGAGGATGAGTTCGCTGCGATCGTAAGCGGTGACGATCTTCACGCCGGCGGGGAGTCCGGGCTCGAGCTCTTTCAATTTCGCCTTGACGCGATCGATAACCTTGAGCGCGTTCTCGCCCTGACGCATCACGATAATGCCCGAGACCACTTCGCCCCTGCCATCGAGATCGGCGATGCCGCGGCGGATATCGGGGCCGAGAGTCACGGTGCCGACGTCGCGCAGCAGGATCGGAACGCCGGAGGGGCTCACCGCGAGCGAGAGCGATTCCAGGTCGGCGGGCGAGCGCGCATAGCCCCGGCCGCGCACCATATATTCGCGGCCCGTGAACTCCACCAGCCGTCCGCCGACATCGTTGTTGCCGCTGCGCACCGCCGCCACCACCTTGGAGATCGGCACACCATACGCGGCGAGGCGATTGGGATCCACGTTGACCTGATACTGGCGAACAAAGCCGCCGAGTGGGGCGACTTCGGCGACACCCGGCACGGACTGCAGGTGATAGCGCAGGTACCAATCCTGCGTGCTGCGCAGCAGCGCGAGATCGTGGCTGTGGCCGGTTTCGGAGACCAGCGCGTATTGGAAGACCCAGCCAACTCCGGTAGCATCCGGCCCGAGTTCGGTCTGCACGTCCTTCGGCAGGCGCGGCAGAATCTTCGAAAGGTATTCGAGCGTGCGCGAGCGCGCCCAATAGATGTCGGTGCCCTCTTCGAAAATGATGTAGACGTAGGAGTAGCCGAAATCGCTGAAGCCGCGCACGTCTTTCACCTTCGGCGCGCCGAGCATCGCGGAGACGATCGGGTACGTGACCTGATCCTCGAGAATGTCGGGGCTGCGATCCCACCGCGAGTAGACGATCACCTGCGTGTCGCTCAGATCGGGGATGGCGTCGAGCGGAATCTGGCGCATCGACCAGAAGCCGCCCAGCGCCAGCGCGGCGACAAAGAGGAAGACCACGAAGCGATTGTGTGCGGAGAACTCGATGATGCGATCGATCATTTCGACGCTCCGCCGAGCGCTGTCTTGAGCTGGCTCTCCGAATCGATCAGGAAGTTGCCGGAAATCACGATGCGTTCGCCTGCCTTCAGGCCGCTGAGGATCTCGGTGCGCCCGCTATTCTGCGCGCCGATCTTCACGTTGCGCGGTTCGAAGTAGCCATTGCCGCGATCGACGAAGACGGTCTGATGATCGCCGGAGTTGAGCACCGCGGTCTGCGGCACCACCAGGCGGCGCGAGCCTCCGGTTTGGAATTCCACGTCGCCGTACATCTCGGGCTTGAGCAGAAATTGCGGATTGGGAAACTCGACGCGAACCTTCACCGTGCGCGTTGCCGCGTCGATCGTCGGCAGGACGTAGTTGACGCGTCCGCGGAACGTGCGGCCCGGCAGATACGCGAGCGTCAACACGGCGGGCTGCCCGACGCGCACCTTGGACGCCTCGTATTCGAAGACGTCCGCAACCACCCACACGGTGGACAGGTCGGCGATGTTGTAGAGCACAGTGTCGGGCATGATGCGCTGTTTGGCGAATGCGTTGCGCTCCATGACGAATCCCGAAGCGGGCGAGTACAGCGTCAGGTATTGCAGCGCCTTGCCGGATTCAGTGACGGCGGCGATCTGAGGCTCGCTGATATCCCAAAGTTCCAGCCGCTTCTTTGCGGCCGCCACCAGATTTTCCGTGCTGCCCAACATCTCGTGGACCGGGCTATCGTGCATCATGCCGCGGCCTTTGATCGCCAGCAGATATTCCTGCTGCGTGGCAAGCGCCTCGGGACTGTAGATGGTGACCAGCGGGTCGCCCTTCTTCACCTGGCGGCCCACGGAATCGACGAAGACCTGCTCCAGCCAGCCCTCGAGCTTGCTGTTCACCTTGGCGACCTTCGTCTCGTCGAGCGTGACGCGTGCTACCGCGCGAAGCGCACCCGACACATTCTCGTATTCCACCATGCCGTATTCCACGCCGATCAGTTGCTGCTTCTCCGGCGTGATCTGCACGCTGCCTTCGGGCAGGCGGTTGGCGCGGCGCTCGTAACGCGCTTCCTCGCCGGGCATCACGGGGACAAGCTTCATGCCGCAATCGGGGGCGATGCCGGGCTTGTCACTTTTATACCAGGGATGCATCGGGTCCACCCAGTAGAGGGGCTTCGGCGCGCCCGCGGCGGCCTTGGCGTACCAGCGGCCGTAGCCGTATCCGCCGGCCCATGCAATCGCGACTGCCATCAGCGCAAGAATCGTTTTCATAACGGCATCCCCGTGAGTTCTTCCAGGCGGGCCAGGGCCACATGGAACTGCATGATTTCCTCGTGGACCATGAGTTCGTACTCCACCACGTTCATGAAATTGGAAAAGAGCGATAGGAAATCGAGCGTCCCCGTTTCGTAGCTTGCCATCGAAGATTCGAGCGCGAGCTGCGAGCCTGGGACGACGGATTTCCCGTAAAGATCGATCAGCTTGCGCGCGGTGGCGGCGATCGAGTACTGCTCGCGGATCTGTGCCTGCAGCGAGACGTCCGCCGCTTCGTAGTTATGGCGCGCTTTGGTTGCGGCGAAGGCCTTTTCGGTGATCTCCGCATTCTGTTTGGTGCGATACCACGCGGGCACTTTGAAATCGACGCGGAACTGCCACATCGGCGGCATGCTGCCCTGATTGAAGTAGCCGCCGCTCACCGTGTAATCGGGAAGCACGCTCTTACGCGCCAGCGCGGACGCGAGATCGTTGCGCTCCACCATCTTCTGTTCGCGCGCCAGCACCGGCGCGTGCGTGCGGGCGGCGGCCAGCAGATCGTCGAGCGTCGCCGTGAGTTCGCCGGGCGGCACTTCATCGGGGACATCGATCGCGCCGCCTTGTGGACGATTGAGCAGCGCGTTGATTGCGATCTGCTTGCTGGTGCGCTCCTGCTGGTAGCGGAGGAGTTGCGTTTCGAAAATGGCGAACTGTGTCTGCGCCTTGAAGATGTCCTGCTGTGCGGTGCGGCCGACGGTGTAGCGCGCTTCGGAGACGCGCATGATTTTCTGCAGCAAATCCTCGTACCGTTTGACGAACGCGATGCTCACGTTGGCATGGTGCAGTTCGTGATACGCCTGTTTGAGGCGCGCGGTGACGCTGAGCCGCACCGCGAGGTACTGCTGAAATTCCGCCGATGCCTCTTTGGCGGCGATGTCTCCACGGAGTTGCCGCTTGCCTGGGAACGGAAGTTCCTGCGACACCATGACGCCGATGTTGCTCGTAACGTCGCGCCCGAGGCCGGCACCCGGATACGGCGCGCCGTTCGCGGTGTACCCCACCGACATCATCGGATCGGCCAGCGCGGAGGCCTGGGCGGGCATCTGTCGCGCCGCTTCATATTTCTTCTGTGCGGTCAGAATTTCGCGATTGTGGCGCAGCGCTTCTTCCACCAGTTCAGGCAGTGGCTGCGCGCGCACCGCGAGCGTCGCCGCGGCAATACAAAAACAGAAACGCAAAGACATAGTGCTCCTCGTTCACGGAAAATGCTGTGGTGA
>JAOAPT010000570.1 GCA_025463045.1 Candidatus Solibacter sp. | reverse complement strand
GAATAGTTCGTCGGCAGGTTGCTCTTGCCGCCGCTGGCGTTCAGCGTGATCACCACATTGCTCGAGAATCCCTGGCCGAAGGCTGTGACGTCGAAGCCCGAACTGCCTGCCGGCACCACGTTGGGTGCGATTCCATTCAACACCGGGTTCACGATCACGGAAACGGTTGTGTTCGACGTCGTACCGCCGGGATTCAGCACGCTCAGCGGGAAGCGTCCGCAGATGGCGATCAGGTTCGCGGGCACGGCGGCGGTCAACGAGGTCTCGCCGAGATAGGTCGTGGCGAGCGGGGTCCCCGACCATCGGACTACGGACCCGGTCACAAATCCACTGCCGGTTACCGTCAGCGAGAAGGAGCTTCCCCCGGCATTGGCGGTCGCGGGCGACGCCGAAGTGACCGAGGGCGTCTGTGCGTATGCGACCACGGTGAGAGAGAAGATGGCTGACAAGAGTCGCATCTCTTACATTGTAATCAGAGTGAGCCGCTTCACCTACTCCGTATGCCTATTCGAGCCGGATTTCGCGTGTCACTCCCTTTACGTTCGGCAGAAAAAAGACGTTAGGATTTGCAGGCAGTCTCACTTCCTGCTAATCATATGGTAGTGCCTCAAAACTTCACTTCCTGCCCCGACGACCTTGAACAGGTGGCGGAATCCTACTGCGACGGCTCGCTTTCGCCCGCCGAGGCCGCCGAATTCGAGAAACATTACACCAATTGCCGCGAATGCGGCACCGCGGTCGATGAGGCGTTTCGCCATTTCAAATCGATGAAACAGGCGGATCGCAAGTCCCGCCTCAACGGCCCGCGCTGACCTTACTTGAGTGATTCGAGCACGGATTTATTCACCTTGGCCACGATGTGGACCAACGGATCCACCACCTCGGCGATGTCATACCGAATCGACGTCCCCAGGATCACGTTGGATTCGTTAGCGCTGAGTTTGTAGTCGTGTTCCAGCCAGCGGGCGAGTTCCGTAGTAGCAAGTTGCAGGGCCTCCGGAAGACTGCCGGCGATGCCGCTCGCCATCAGGTATTCGCTGTTCTCAAATCGCGGCCACTGCGCACCGGGGCCGGAAATCAGCTTCACGGTGAATTCCACGTCCATCGAAGTTTCCAGCGCATCGCCGTTCAATTCGCCGTCGCCTTCGAGCGCATGGCCGTCGCCGACGAACAGGAGCGCGCCCTCCTGGAAGACGGGGAGGTAGACCGTGGTTCCTTCACGCAGTCCGTTGTAATCCATGTTGCCGCCCCACGGGCCCAGCCAGCCGGAGCGGAAGGACTGATTCTGCGGCGGAGCGACCCCGATGCAGCCCAGCATCGGGTGCAACTGTACGCGGAAATTCTTCAGCCGGTCGGTCGGCTTGGCGAGCATGGCGACGCCCTTCTCGCGATCCAGTGTCCACTCGGCGTTGAACTTGTCGTCGAACTTCGCGTTGCGGTAATACGAGGGCTGCACCGCGCTCGGCACGATGCGGTCGCCGCTGCCCGCCGTGTCGCGATTCAAGCGAAGACGATCGATCCGGATCACCAGCGTGTCGCCGGGCATCGCGCCATCGACGTAGAACGGACCGGTCTCCGGGTTGCCGCCCATGGAGCGGCGTACGCCCTTCGCATCGCGTCCGCCGGCATCCACCGTCGTGGTCTTGACTGTGTCGCCGGGTTGGATGTGGAGCACCGGCGCAATCGACCCGGAAAATACGCGATGGAACTGCGTGGGCTCGAACACATGCGTCTTCGGAGGAGCGGTGTTGGCGGGTGCGCGGTTCGCGTCCCACGTGAACTCGTCGCCGCCCTGCTTGCCCTTGCCATTCATGGTGTCGCCGTGCAGTTGTCCCTCGAACGAGCCCCACGGATTCGTGCCGCGCATGGCGGCGAGACGGACGGTGTCGCCATCCACCGTGCCATCGAGCGTCAACTCGTTCAGGGTGCCGGTGACTTTCGTCCCGTCGGCTTTCAGGTCGATTCTGGCCACGGCGAACTGCTCGCCGAAGCCCTTCAGGTGGAGGATCCACCGGCCGCTCACATCGCCCGCCAGCGCAAGCGCCGGCATAAAGAACAGAAGCATCCTTGCGTTCATGCGAATTTATACGTCTGAGGCGGGAAAAAGTTCCTGAGCGACGCGCGTTTCAGTCGTGCAGGACGACGTTGAGGAGAGAGCTATGGACTTCGAGGTGGCCGTTATAGCTGACGAAGCCCAACTTACGGAACTTATTCATGAAGAAGCTAACCCTGGATCGCGTGGTGCCCACGATCTCGGCCAACGTCTGCTGGCTGATTTTGGCGATCACGGTTTCGGGTTTACCTTCCTTGCCGAAATTGGCCAACAGGAGCAGCACGCGCGCCAGCCGCTTCTCGCTGGAGTTGAATAACTGGTCGACCAGGTCTTCTTCGATCCGGATACTGCGCGCGAGCAGGTGCTGCAGGAACAACTCGCTGAAGGCAGACTCCTCGTGAAGCACACGGACCGCGGCGGTCTTATCCAGCCGCGTGATGGATGCCGGGCCCATGCAGGTGGCTGTGGACATGCGGTTGAGCTGCCCGGCGAGGGCGCCTTCTCCGAAGAAATCACCCGCGCCCAAGATCGCAATGACAGCTTCTTTGCCGCGGTTGGACACCACGGAAATCTTGATCTTGCCTTTGTGGATGTAAAAGATGGAGTCCGCCGAGTCGCCCTGGGAAAAGACCACGTGATTGTTGCGATGAGCGGCAACCGTCCTGCCAGTTCCCACTTTGGACAGAAAGGTGCGTGCGTTAAAGGCGGGGGCTTTCTTGGGCAAGGGCATTTTCAGAAATAGGGTTCCCCTTAAGTATAAATCGGCAGTCAACCGGCCGTGTGAGCGGCCGCCTTTGGACGGCTTCGCGCCAGCGCCTGACTGACTCTCCCGATCAAGTCAGATTTCTTAAAGGGCTTGGCCAGGCAACCATCGCCCCGGTCGGCAAACCTGGCGTTTCCGGACATGAAAAGTATCGGGAGCGTCGGGTCGAGCGCTCGGATGTGATCGGCCAGGATAAATCCCGACATCCTGGGCATGATCACGTCCGTCAATACGAGCCCGATTCGCTCACGGTTTTGTTCGAAGAGGATCTTTCCTTCCAAACCATCCGCGGCGATCAGTACGATGTAGCCTTCCGATTCCAGCAGGATTTTGATCAATTTAAGAATCGGCGGAGTATCATCGACAACGAGAATCGCGGGGCAGGGATCGGCACGTCCCTTCAATCCGTCAAGTCTCATATTTATTTACTCCTAAATAATATATCCGAATCGCGTTGTGGGTCTGGTCACATTTGCTCATGTGACGCAATATACAGACGGCGCATGGGAGAGGGCCTGCCACGGGGCTGCGGCCCACCAAACGGCTATGAAGAAACGAGCTCGCCGGCGACCACCGC
>JAOAPT010000533.1 GCA_025463045.1 Candidatus Solibacter sp. | reverse complement strand
AACTGGCGGCGATCGAGGTGGATGATCCGCGGGCGAAGGAGGCGATCCGGGAAGCGTTCGTGGATGGGTATCGGGCGGTGGTGTGGATTGCGGCGCTGCTGGCGATGGCGAGCGCGGTGAGCGCGGGGGTGTTGATCGAGGGGGATAGAGACGGTGAGAAAGGGCGCAGATAAGAAAGAGTGCTCAGGGTCGAAAACTCGTCGAATCTGGCAGGCAACGGATTTGGCCACCGACAGGGCGGGGATGAACACGGATCAAGGAAAGCGTCCGGGCCAAATGTAGGGCAGTTGAGCGTAAAGGGATCGGCGATTTTCTTTGCAAGAGGCGAAGAGAATGAACGTTAGTAGTAGGGCGACCGGGTTCGTTTTTCGTGGGTGGGACGGCGATCGCGGCGGGCGATGAGACAACGATCGAGTTGTCCCATGAAAAGAAGAAATACTTCGAAAGTGGTAGTGGGAGCTTACTGGAAGGATGTATTTTGCATCGTGGCGTGGGTCTTAGGGGGGATGCTGGAGTAGGCTTGAAGGCGTGAAGTTCGTGCTGTTGATGTGCGTTGCGCTGGCGGGGTGCCGCGGGCAGCGGGCGGAGGTGGCGAGATCGATCGAGTTTACGCAACTTCCACCGGCTGGGGAAGGGAGTCCGGATAAGCTGCACGCGATTGCGGGGCGGGTGGTGGGCGGCGTGGCGGGGCAGCGGATCGTTCTGTATGCGCGGAGCGGGATGTGGTGGGTGCAGCCTACGGCGAGCGCACCGTTCACCGATGTGGCAGCGGATCGCACCTGGAAGAACTCGACCCATCCGGGGTCGGCGTATGCGGCGCTGCTGGTGAATGCGGAGTACGTCGCACCGCTGACGATGGCGGCGCTGCCCGCGGTAGGGCGCTCGGTGTCGGCGGTGGCGACGGCGGAAGGGACGATGCTGGCGCGGCCGGAGGCGAAGACTCTCCACTTCAGCGGGTACCGGTGGCAACTGCGCGAAGTGGCGAGCGATCGCGGAGGCACGCGAAACTACTACGACGCGGCGAACGGCTGGACGGACAAGAACGGGCATCTGCACTTGCGGCTGGCGCGGAAGGGCGACAGGTGGTCGAGCGCGGAGGTGAGCCTCACGCGCAGTCTGGGATACGGGACGTATCGCCTGGTGGTGCGCGACATCTCGCACCTGGAGCCGGCGGTGGTGTTCAGCATGTTCACGTGGGACGACGAAGGTCCGGCGCGCGAGATGGACATCGAGATCGGCCGGTGGGGCGAGCCGGCGAGTAAGAACGCGCAGTTCGTAGTGCAGCCGTATTACGTGCCGGCGAATTCGGTGCGGTTCAACGCGCCGGCCGGGAGGTTGACGCATTGGTTTCGATGGGAGCCGGGGCAAGCGTCGTTCGCGACGGTGCGGAGCGGCGGAGAGGTAGTGGCGGAGCACACGTTCACGTCGGGAATTCCGCTGCCGGGCAAGGAGGCCGTGCACCTGAACCTTTACCTTTTCGACAACAAGAGAAATCCGCTGCGGGAGGCGTGCGAGGTGGTGATTGAGAAGTTCGAATACCTGCCTTGAGCGGCTGGCACTGTTGGCATTAATCGGACAGGTAGCGTGGGCGGTGGACCCGAATCGCGCGATGTCGCAGTACATACGCGATCGGTGGGGAGTGGAGCGTGGATTTCCGAAGGGGCCGGTCTATGCGATCACGCAGACCGAGGACGGCTATCTGTGGATTGGCGCGGAGGCCGGGCTAGTGCGATTCGACGGCGTGAATTTCCGGGTGATGGCACCGGTGACGAATGCGCTGGGAGTGACGCCGGATCGCGCGGGAAATTTGTGGGTGCGAGTGCAGTACGCGAACCTGCTGCGATTTCGCGAGGGCGTGTTCGACAATCCGGTGGAACCGCTCGGGTACACGAACTTCACGGCGATGTGCCGGACGAATCGGGGCGAACTGCTGGTTTCGGTCGCGGAGCATGGCGCGCTCACGTATCGGGCGGGGCGATTCGAGATGGTGGCGGACGCGAGCGCGCTGCCGCGGTCGCCGGTGATCTCGATGGCGCAGACGAGGTCGGGCGAGATCTGGATGGGGACGCGCGATGCGGGGTTGTTCCGGTTGGGCGGCGGAGCGTCGACGGCGGTGACGAAAGGGCTGCCCGATTTGAAGATCAACTGCCTGCTGCCGGATGGGGAGCGCGGATTGTGGGTGGGGACGGACGGCGGGATCGCGCGGTGGAACGGCACGGAGGTCGTGGGCGCGGGGGGCGGGCTCGATCATGTGCAGGTGCTGGCGATGGCGGCGGACCGTGATGGCAACCTGTGGGTGGGAACGGATTCGCGCGGTTTGCTGCGGGTGAATGCGCAGGGCGCGATGCCGCTGGACGCTCCGGGGAGCGGATCGGGCGAGGCGGTGACGGCGGTCTTCGAAGATCGCGAGGGGAATCTGTGGCTTGGAAGTGCGAGCGGCCTCGAGCGATTGCGGGACAGCGTGTTCGTGACTTACTCGGTGGGTGAAGGGCTGCCCTCGCGGCGCAATGGCGCGGTGTACAACGACGCGCGGAATCGAACGTGGTTCGCGCCGGTGGAAGGCGGGCTGTACCGGCTCGGGAAGGACGGCGTGACGGCGGTGGACGCAGCGGGCCTCGCGAAAGACGTGGTGTATTCGATCGCCGGGAGCGGCGATGACCTGTGGGTGGGGCGACAGCACGGCGGGCTGACGCACTTAGGCGCGAATGGGGCGCGGACTTATACGGAGGCGGACGGGCTGGCGCAGAATAGCGTGTATTCGGTGTACCAGGATCGCGGGGGAGCGGTGTGGGCGGGTACGTTGACCGGGGGAGTTAGTAAGTGGCAGGGCGGGAAGTTTGTGACTTATTCGGAAGCGAACGGGATGACGTCGGACAGCGTCTCGGCGATTCTGGAGGCGGCGGACGGCACGATGTTAT
>JAOAPT010000464.1 GCA_025463045.1 Candidatus Solibacter sp. | reverse complement strand
GTCACGTGACCACCGCTCCCTAACCGTCGCGGCTCCGATTGGGGGCTTGCCTTGGCGCTCTACTCCCGGCAAACCCCGCGCCTACTGCCCCGAATAAATTCCACCAGTTGCAACGTGTCAGCCGTCGGAATCTCCGTCTCAATCCGCACAAGCGCATCCTCGAGTTTCATCCCCGACCGGTACAGATAGCGGTACGCCTGTTTCAGAATGCTGATCCTCGGGGCGTCGAACCCCGCGCGCTTCAGCCCCACCAGATTCAGCCCGCGCGGCGCAATCGCGAATCCCGCATACGTGAAGAACGGAGGCGCATCGAGATTCACGCGCGTATTCCCGCTGACCATCGCGAGCCGCCCGATCTTCCCGAACTGATGCACCAGGACTCCGCCCGAAAGAAACGCGCCGTCCTCGACCTCGACATAGCCGCCGAGCAGCGTGCAGCTCGCGATCACCACATTGCTGCCGATCTTGCAATTGTGCGCGATATGACCGCTCGTCATGATGAAGTTGTCGTCGCCGATCGTCGTCACCGATTCCGCAGGCGTGCCGCGCGAGATCGTGAAGTGCTCGCGGATCTTGTTCCCGTTGCCGATGCGTAGATAGCTACGTTCGCCGGCGAAGTTCTTATCGAGCGGATCCGTGCCGAGCACCGTGCCCGCCGAGATCTCGTTGCGCTCGCCCAGTGTCGTCCACCGCTTGATATACACGTGCGGCTCGAGCACGCACTGCGCGCCGATCACGACATCCTGCTCGATCACGCAAAAGTCGCCGATGCGCGCGCCAGGTCCGATCCACGCGTCGGGCGACACGCTGGCGGTGGCCGCAACCACGGCCGAAGGGTCGATGGGCATGAACTGACATGATAAGCCGATTGCAGGGCGTTATCATCGTGGCATGCGTGTTCGCGAATTAGCGGAATGGCTGGGCGCTACTTTTGAGGGCGACGGCGAGCGGGAACTGACCGGCGTCGCGCCGCTCGAAACGGCCGGAACGGAGGACGTCGCGTTCGTCGGCAATCGCAAAGCCGCCGCGCTCGCCGAGTCCTCCGCGGCAGGCTGCCTCATCGTGCCCATGGAATGGTCCTCGCCGTCTTACCGGACGGTAATCCGCGCCGCCGAGCCGCGCACCGCGTTCGCGCGCGCCATGAATCGCTTCTACCCCACCGCCGAATTGAACCCCGGCATACATCCGACCGCCGTAGTCGGCAAAGACGTCGAGCTCGGCGCGATGGTCTACGTCGGCCCGCACGCCGTGGTCGGCGATGGCACGCGCATCGGTGTTGCGAGCTCGATCGGCGCCGGCTGCATCGTCGGCAAGCGCGTTTCGATGGGCGAAGGCTGCGTGTTGCATCCGAACGTCACGGTGTACGACAACGTCGATATCGGCCGCGGCAGCGTGCTGCATTCCGGCTGCGTGATCGGCGCCGATGGGTTCGGCTACGTGATGGAGCACGAGCGCTGGCACAAGTTTCCGCAGGTGGGCCGCGTCGAGATTGCGGATTTCGTCGAGATCGGCGCCAACTCCTGCGTCGATCGCGCAGCGCTCGGCGTCACGTCGATTGGCGAGGGCACCAAGCTCGACAACATGGTCCACGTCGGTCACAACTGCCGCATCGGTAAGCACGTGGTCGTAGCCGCGCAGACCGGATTTTCCGGCGGCGTAGTGGTTGAAGACTACGCCGTGATCGGCGGACAGGTGGGGATCGGTGATAAAGCGCGCATTGAGACGCGAGCCGTGCTCGGTTCGGGCTGCGGCGTGCTTACATCGAAAGTAGTACGCTCCGGAGAGACGGTCTGGGGAACGCCAGCGCGTCCGCTCAAACGCCACCTGGAAGAGCTCGCGAACCTCGGCCGGCTGCCCGAGTTGCGCAAAGAAGTCGCCGAGCTCAAACGCAGGCTCGCGGAATTGGAGAGGAGGAACTGATGCTGGTCGTAGTCGGCGGGCACTCCCGCAATATCGGCAAGACGGGCGTGGTCGCGGGCCTGATCCGCAAGATGCGGGATCGCCACTGGACCGCGCTCAAAATTACACAATACGGCAACGCCGTGTGTGCGCATCACACCGTGGCCGAGGGCTGCGGCTGCGAGCCCGATAACGGCGAGACGTTCGCGCTCGATGAAGAGTTCGAGCCCAACGACACCGATTCCGGCCGCTTCAAAGGCGCCGGCGCCGAACGCAGTTTTTGGCTGCGCGTGCCTGTCGGAGAATTGCCGCGCGCCGCCGGCATGGTGAACAAAATTCTCGCGCAGGGTGAAAACGTCATTGTCGAATCCAACAGCGTCGTGGAGCTTGTGAAGCCCGACGTCTTCCTCATGCTGCTCGATTTTTCCTGCGAGGATTTCAAGGCGTCCAGCCTGCGCTTCCTCGATCGCGCCGACGCCTTCCTGGTGATCGATCGCGGAATCAACGCGCCGATGTGGGCCGAAGTCGCGCGCGGCATGTGGGACGGCAAGCCGCAATTCCTGATCAATCCGCCGCGCTACGCAACGCCGGAAATTGTGGATTTTGTCAAGTCGAAAGCAGCCCGTTAGTTCACGCCCGCGCGCGGAGCATTTCCGCCGCGGCCGCCGTCAGCAATTCGGCGGCGCGCGCCACCTGCTGTTCGATCGCACGCAGATGCTCATGCACGCGCACCAGTCCGGGGTCAGTGATCAGATTCAGACAATAGGCGCTGGTTTCGATATTTCCCAGTGGTTGGCGGAGATCGTGAATCAGATCGACAAGGATGGCTTCGGACGGGGAAATCTCAGATAGGGTCATAACGGGAACTCAGGACGAAAACGAAGTATAACGCGCCCGGTGGTTCGTGGGAATGTCTATTTTTCGATAGGGGACTTTCTAGTACGCGTCCGGTACTTCAGACCCATTCAATCATCGCGTGCAAACGCGTTGGACATGGGCCGACCGTCTCCAAACGGAAGCGCACTACACTGGAATTAGCCGTGCCGACCGATTCGCTCAGTCTTTTCCACGCCCCCACCCGCTCCTGGTTTGCCGACGTCTTCACCGAGCCCACGCGCCCGCAGGCGCTCGGCTGGCCCGCCATCGCGCGCGGCGATTCCACCCTCATCCTCGCCCCCACCGGCACCGGCAAAACGCTCGCCGCCTTCCAGTGGTGCATCGACCGCCTGATGTTCGCCCCCGTCCCGCCGAAAGAGAGCCGCTGCCGCGTCCTCTACATTTCGCCGATCAAAGCCCTCGCGGTCGACGTCGAACGCAATTTGCGCGCCCCGCTCGCCGGAATCGCAATGGCCGCCCGCGCCGCCGGCGTCGAGTTCCACGAGCCCGAAATCGCTATCCGTACCGGCGACACCTCACCCGCCGATCGCGCGCGCTTCCTTCGCCGCCCCGCCGACATCCTGATCACCACGCCCGAATCCATCTACCTCCTCCTCACCTCGCAATCGCGCGAAGTGCTTCGCTCCATCGAGACCGTCGTGATCGACGAAATCCACGCGCTGGTTCCCACCAAGCGCGGCTCGCACCTCGCCCTCTCGCTCGAACGCCTTGAAGCCCTCTGCGGCCGCAAACTCCAGCGCATCGGACTCTCCGCCACGCAGCGCCCGCTCGATGAAGTCGCGCGATTCCTCGGGGGCGCCGAAACACCCGCGCCGCCCAAGAAGAAGCGCTCCGCCGACGCGACCGGCCATGCAACCCAGGAAATCCTCGACGAATTCGAGTCCGCCTCCGCCGCGCCCGTCTACCGCCCCGTCACCATCGTCGACGCCAGCGAACCCAAGCGCATCGACCTCCGCATCGAAGTCCCGATCGACGACATGACCAAGGTCGACGAGATCGTCGCGCTCCCCAGTGGACCCGCCTCCGCCGCGCCCGTCCGTCCCTCCATCTGGAGCGCCATCCATCCGAAACTTCTCGAGCTCGTCCGCGCCCACACCTCCACGCTGATCTTCACCAACAGCCGCCGCCTCGCCGAGCGCATCTCGGGCGCGATCAACGAACTCGCCGGTGAAACGCTGGTGCGCGCGCATCACGGCAGTGTCGCCGCCGACCAACGCAAGGAGATCGAAGACCGCCTCAAGCTCGGCACCCTCCGCGGCCTTGTCGCCACGTCTTCGCTCGAACTCGGCATCGACATGGGCGCGATCGATCTCGTCGTGCAGATCGAAGCGCCGCCCTCCGTCGCCAGCGGCATGCAGCGCGTCGGCCGAGCCAACCATCACGTCGGCGGCACCAGCGCGGCTATTATCTTCCCGAAGTATCGCGGCGATCTGGTCGCCTGCGCCGCCATCACGCGCGCCATGTACCTCGGCAAGGTCGAGTCCGTCCACTACCCGCGCAATCCGCTCGACGTGCTCGCCCAGCAGATCGTCGCCATGGTCGCCATGGACGCGTGGGACGCCGGCGAACTCTACGCCACCATCCGCCGCTCCGCGCCCTACGCCGCACTCACGCGCTCCGTCTTCGATTCCGTGCTCGACATGCTCAGCGGCCGCTACCCCTCCGACGAGTTCGCCGAACTTCGCCCGCGCCTCACCTGGGATCGCGTCACTGGCCAGCTCACCTCCCGCCAAGGCGCGCAGCGCGTGGCTATCGCCAACGCCGGCACCATCCCCGACCGCGGCCTTTTTGGCGTCTTCCTCATGGGCGCCACCAAAGGCGCGCGCGTCGGCGA
>JAOAPT010000187.1 GCA_025463045.1 Candidatus Solibacter sp. | reverse complement strand
GCAGACGAGCACGCGGCCAGTCAGTGGATTGGCACGAACCTCTGTGATCCCTTTTTCCGACTGGAGTACGAGTTCGACCGTAGCTGCCAGTCTCGGCTTGTTTTCCAGGGCATCAACATACCAGCGTTCTCTCCCATTAACCTGGGAACAGAGCACCAGGGTTACCGGCTTCCGGACCGTGGTTCGGACAACCGACTGCGCGGGATCGGGGACCTGACATACTCCTACAGCGGCATCTTCCATCTGTTACTAAATGTACGATATGAACTGCTGTTCGACCGATGAAATTCTTGCGAAAGGCCCCGCATGGGCCGTTAGCGGGCAGCACGGGGCAATGAGCGGGCGCAGTTGTCAGTCCGAACGTTTCCAATGAGCTTCGCATAACCTTTCGCGTACGGCTGGAACCGCCGCATTGCGGATCGCATTTCCTGCCTGGCGATGTTCCTCGGCGATCTATTCTGCCTGCTGGTAATACGGCATCTTCACTGGACGGTTGCGCGCGAAATCATCGTGGTTGGCATGGGGGCCGCGCTGATCATTGGCGCTCATGCTTTGAATTTGAAGTACTCCAGGCAGTGCTCCTGCTGCACGCCCGGTCCGGCACTCGAACAGCAAGAAGATCGTCCCTGATTACTAAGCCGTGGCCAGCCTGCCGTGGTCGTCGCAGTGTTTGCCGTGCGGATGATGCAGGTGCCCGCTCACCAGGTAATCGACATGTTGGCCGTGAGGCACTACCTCGTGGCCACAGCCCGGTCCGTGAATGTGTCCCGCCTCGTGCGAGTCGCAGTTGTGGCCGGGAGTACAGCTAGCGGGATTCTCTCCGCCGACTGAGAAAGCGTGATCATCGACGTGACCCTCGTGCGGATGATGTAAGTGTCCGGCGTGTAGGTAATCGGTATGACCGTCGTGCTTAACGGCGGTGTGGCCGCAAATTCTCGCAGAGCCATTACACTGCGCGCGAGATGCGCCGACAGCCTCCCGGTCACGTGGAGAAATCTCAGAAAGGCTCGAAGCGAACTACAGGTGTCGGCAACGGTTCCTTTCGAGACGCGGCGGCGACCTTTTGCACGAACGCATCCACATCCGCCAATGTCGCCAAGTCCACCGGTTTGCGCCTGTGCCGCAGTTGCGCGAGGAGTCCCTGCGCCGTCTCGATACAGTGTGAAGGCGGGACCGAAGGTGGCGGCGATCCTCTCCGTGGTGGAATCGTGCCGCCGGATCGGCGCACCGGTGAAGGAGTATTTCGCTGGCATGCTGCCGGGGCTGGATCGCTGCACACTGAGTGAAGTTGCCAGCCTGACCCCGGCGCGCTGGAATGCCGCGTGCGGCTGATGTCAACGTGGGTTCGTTTGACGCTTACTGTCCACGTTGTGGCCCCGCGCCTATTCCGGCGACATGTAGGCCGGTCCCCATGATGATGCCGGCGTTTTCGTCTTCGATACAAGGTAGGAATCCGCGTCATTTCTTTATTCTCATCAGATTACGAGAAGTGTACTTGTTCACTTATTCGATTGTGCAAGTGATGCTAGACTGCGACTAAGTCGTGACACACTCCCCAGAGCAGGACAAATTGTCGCCAATGTGCGGCGCCAATGAACACGGCGGAGAGCCGCGACGGCCGCTGGTTGATGAGGCCTCGCTGGAGAGAGCTTCGCGCCTCTTTCGCGCAATCGGAGAGCCGGCCAGGCTTCGTCTGTTGTCCCGCCTGGCGCAAGGCGAAATGTGCGTCACGGAACTCGCCGTTTCCGAGCAGGAATCGCTTTCGACTATTTCCCAGCGCCTGCGCGTGTTGCGATCGGAGAACCTGATTATCCGGCGGCGGCGAGGCAAGCATATAAACTACGCCCTGGCAGATCAGCATGTGATGGAGTTGCTCTTCAATGCCTTGGCACACGCCACGGAGCGCCCGGCGTCCGTTCCGAGCAAGGAGGCAGTACTTGAAAGGAGAAACCAACTTGAGCCACGAACAACAGGCTGGACCTTCGAACCAGGGCGGGAGTGCGCAGACTGGGCACCCGAAGACGCCGAGCCGTAAGAGTGCATATCTTCTTGGGGCGGCGTCGGGCGTAGCGCTCGCTCTGTTTGCCCCACTGCTCCGTCCCGCCGCGCGGAATGCGGTGAAGAGCGGCATTCGCGTAGGACGTTACGCGAAGAAGGTCGCTTCCAACGTCAAGGAAGAATTCGAGGATATCGCGGCTGAAGCGCAAGCTGAAGTGGATCTCGAGGAGAACTCCGAAAACGGCGCCGGGAAGGCGTGAAAGGGAGAACACCAATGCATCATGTGATTGGGGCGATGGTAGTCGGCGCGGTTGCGGGTGGATCGGCCTACAACCGCATTCAATTGCGGTCCGGGCTCCGGCGGCTCGTTAAGGTCGGGATCATTGCCAAACGTAAGGTCCAGAGCCTCGGCGATGCCGCAGTCGACGAGGCACGCAAACTCGTGGATGAAGCGCGCGCCGATCTGGAGCAGCCAGGAACGGAGCGCCCCAGCTAATGCAGGTCGCCACTGGCCGTGTTGGAGAAATCCTTCTCCTCTCGAACCTCCCAGGGCGGCAGCGCTGGCGCGTTCCGGCGCTGGAATCGCGGCCACGCCTGGCAGCGGCTGTGGAGATTGCCCTCCGGAAAGAATCCAAAGCGGCACATGTAAAGGCGAACCCGCTCACCGGGCGGGTTCTGATTCAGTGGGACCTTTCGCAAAAGCCTGTCGCTGTCGAATCGATCATTCAGCGCGCGCTCGAAGCTGGCCCGGTCAGCGAAGTGGCTTTCCTCAAGCTGCAGGGCACGCCGGACGCGAAAGCGCGGAGCCTCGTCAATAAGCTGATCCTGGGGGGCATTAAACTCTCCGTGATCTTCGTCAGCCGGACGATTTGGGGCGCGGCGACAGCCGGTCCCCTGGCCGGTCCAATTCTGGTGATGTCCGTTTCCGGGGCTGTCTTTACAGGATTCGATTTCTTGCGGGCCGCATGGAGGACCCTGACGGGACGCAGCAAGGTCACAACTGGCACGCTGATCGGAGCGGCCACGCTTTCCAGTATTGCGCTTAAGGAAAGTGTGACCGCACTGATTGTGATCTGGCTGCTAAATCTAGGCGCGTACCTGGAAATGCTGACGCTACGCCGTACCCGCGCCGCCATTCGGGAATTGCTGACACCTGAGGAAGAAATCTGGGTACTCGTCGGCGGAGTTGAGACATCGATGTCGCCGGACGAGGTTCGCACCGGAGCGATCGTTGTGGCGCGCGCCGGCCACAAGATACCTGTGGATGGAATCATCGTATCGGGCGAAGCGACCCTCAACGAAGCGCCGATCACGGGCGAGAGCATGCCCGCGATCCGTAGCGTGGGGGAAGCGGTGTACGCCGGCACCGTGCTGGTAGGCGGCACGGTCCGGATAGAGGTGAGCGGCGTTGGCTCCGAGACCGTGGTCGGCAGGCTGATTGAGCGCGTCGAGCAGGCTCATGCGCTGCGGCCGCAAATACAGATGGTCGGAGACAAATTTGCGCGCAAGGTGGTGCCGTCAGCCTTTCTTGCGGCGGCGGCCGTCCTTCTGATCACGCGCGACCCGCGACGCGCGTTGACGATGTTGCTGGTGGCCTGTCCCTGTGCGGCCGGATTGGCCACGCCGACGGCGGTCAGCGCCTCCATTGGCAACAGTGCCAAGCGCGGCATCCTCGTCAAAGGCGGGACGCACCTCGAGTCCATGGCCGGACTGGACACTATCGCGTTCGATAAGACCGGCACCCTTACCGACAGTCAGCCCACGGTGAGCCAAGTCGTTCCTTCCGCCACTGGTTATACCGAGGAGCGTGTGTTGAACCTCGCCGCGCGCGCCGAAGTTCACTCGCAGCATCCGCTGGCCATCGCCATCGCGAATCATGCCGGCCTTGGTCGGGCCAGTGTCAATGGCGACGATGAATTCGAGCTGTTTGCCGGACGCGGCGTGCGGGCGCAATGGGATGAGCATGAGGTGCTGGTGGGGAGCCGCGGGCTCCTGGAGAAGTTCAAAGTGGATATCTCGCGTGAAGACGAGGAGCTTTTCGCCTCACGCATAGGCGGCGCGGAAACTATGGCCTACGTAGCGCACCAGCGCCGCTTGGTAGGCGCCCTGGCGATCTCGGTGCAGGTCCGTCCCGAAGCGCGTGCCGCACTAACCACTCTGCGCCAGGCGGGCGTATCGAGAATCGTCATTCTCACGGGAGACCACGATGGTGTCGCCCGGCGCGTGGCTACTTCCGTTGGGGTAACCGAGTGGCAGTCACGGCTTCTGCCCGAAGACAAGTTCGATGCGATCCGCACGATGCGGGCTTCAGGGCGCCGGGTCGCGATGGTAGGCGACGGTATCAACGACGCCTCTGCGCTGGCGGTTGCCGATGTCGGTTTCGCCATGGGTGCGGGTTCGGATGTTGCCGTAGAAACGGCGGACGTAGCGTTGGCGTCGGACGATCTGCGGCACGTCGCGGATGTGATGGATATCAGCCGCCATACGATGCGAGTCGTCCGTCAAAACTATGGAATCGCTCTGGGAGTCAACTCGGCGGGATTATTACTTGCGGCTGCCGGCAGAATCAACCCGATCATCGCAGCCGTGCTGCATAACCTGAGCACGCTGTTAGTGGTATTCAACTCGTCCCGCTTGATCAACTATGAACCGGCGGCGACTACGCCGCGTGGGCACATTGGGCTGCTGGACTGACCCTTCGGAGAAAGAAGAACAGCGCCGCAGCAGCCAAGCCTGCCGGACAAACGCCGCCTAGCACGATCATCCGAAGAGCACTACACCCCAGTTCGGTGGCAATCAGGGATCGGAGAGACCCTAAACCTGATGGCCTGGAGCGAAGAAGCGAGAATTCTCCGCGGCTCATGGGACCGAAACCAAGCGCCCGCTCAATCAGCGTCTCAACGGTTTCGGCAAGCAAATGCCGGTCATAGCAGACGAGCACGCGGCCAGTCAGTGGATTGGCACGAACCTCTGTGATCCCTTTTTCCGACTGGAGTACGAGTTCGACCGTAGCTGCCAGTCTCGGACTGTTTTCCAGGGCATCAACATACCAGCGTTCTCTCCCATTAACCTGGGAACAGAGCACCAGGGTTGCCGGCTTCCGGACCGTGGTTCGGACAATCGACTGCGCGGGATCGGCGACCTGACATACTCCTACAGCAGCATCTTCCATCTGTTACTAAATGTACGATATGAACTGCTGTTCAACCGATGAATTTCTTGCGAAAGGCCCCGCATGGGCCGTAAGCGGGCAGCGCGGGGCAATGAGCGGGCGCAGTTGTCAGTCCGAACGTTTCCAACGAGCTTCGCATAACCTTTCGCGTACGGCTGGAACCGCCGCATTGCGGATCGAGACCTTTGGCGGCGTTATGCCATAACGGATAGCGCTGCCTTCGGATCCCTTGGCTCGAGGTAGCGATGGCCTTTTGATCGTAGACCCGCTGGGTGGATTGGGAGCCTTCTCGCTCGGTACGGAGGCGACGCTAATAATCGACAGTGGCAAATAACATCGCTGAGAATTTGGCCTGAGTCGCCGGCCCTCACAGGGTGGACTGGACTCGCCCCAACTCGAACTTCGGTGCGGATCAACCCCGCGCAGTATCGTCCTACTTACCTTGTTGGCTGACCATATCGATCACCCTATTGCCGCACCAAATACGTGCCGCCCGTCAGTTTGGCGCCGGGCACTGCGATATCCGCTTTCAGGTCGGCCTTCAACAAGCTGGTGCTGACCTCCACCTTCGCCGACTTAACCTCCCCGAGCACCCGTTCGCGGAGATCCAAGTCCAGCGAGTCGCAGATCAACTCCCACGTCTTCGCCGGTAGCGTGGTCGTGATGCG
>JAOAPT010000423.1 GCA_025463045.1 Candidatus Solibacter sp. | reverse complement strand
ACGAGCTCAAATCTCTCGACGATAAACGTTTTCTTCTAGCCCCACGCTAGCCCCGACCAGGCTCGCGCATAGCTTGGCTCGGCGTCGATCGCCCGCCGGACCTGAGACATCGCCGTCTTCAATCCCGATTCGGTGAAAAACTGGTGCCAATAATAGAGGCCCCTCAAGTAAGCGCGTGGGCTTCGGGATCAACGGAGCGGATGCTTCGCAGCCTGCCATCTTCGCGCGGCATTAACTTGATCCCAATCTCCCGGGCGATAGATCTGGCTACTTCGGACTGCCAGGAGAGGACATCTCGAACATGGCGTTCGTAGTTCTGAGCCCACACAAGTCGGTCGTTGAACGCATCGATCAACCGAACGCTGATGCGCACGTGATCTCAGCTAGCCGACCAACAGCCCCATCTCCGCGAACTGCTCCAGCTTCTCCCGCGTATCCTTCGCCAGCTCCGCCTCCGACATCTGCAATTCCGGAGCGAGTTCACGCACCAGGTCCGCCAGTTCGTGTTCGCCATCCAGCAGTCCGATCAGCCTGCGCAGTTGATCGTCGAGCGCCTGGATCGTGAGGTGCCGCGCCGTCGTGATCAACCTGCCGCGCCTCGCCTGCGACCGCGCCAGTTCGCTTGCCACTGGCCGGAGGCTGACGCGCGGCACACACGGTGTCGCTTCGCTGTGCAACTCGATCACTCCTTGCGCGTAGGTGGCCAGCAAGATTCCCGCAAGGTTCTCCGCGCTTGCGTCCTGCGGCGCAAGCTGTGCCGCCCGTGCCAGCAGATCGGGAAAAGGGATCGTTGCTGGCCACGCTTCATTCAGCAGTTGCAGTATGGCCTTTGAAAACGGATGCGAAGTCGTCACGCCAGACCCATGGCCCCCGCGAAACTCTTCAGCCACGCCCGCCGCCAGATCCGGCCGCGCCGAAACCGGCTTGGCGCCCGAAGTCGCATGCAGCAGACGCACGCGTTCGGCAATCGGTGCGGCGGGCAGCGCGACATCCTGCCGGCAAAGCAGCGTGCGCCGGAACAGCCGGCATTTCAGGAAGTCGAAATACTGGTCGCGCAGCACGCGGTCGCCGCCCGTCGCGCTCTCCACCTGCTGCGCCACGGCAGCCGGAATCGTGCCCGGCTGCATGTCGTAGTAGTTCGCCTCGGAAAGAAATTGCAGACCGAAGGCCGCCGCATGTTTCATGAACTCCTGGAAATAGACCGGGCGATACACTCCGCCCAACTCGTCGTGATAGAGACACTCTGGCTGCCGTTCCAGAATCGATTCCACCTGCGCCTTCAAGATCCCCGTCTCACTGGCGCCTCGTGAATCCATGAACCACTGCATCATCTGATTCGCGCCCTGGATGCGAGCCGCCGCTGTCGCGGCGCCCTCCACGTGAAACAGCATCATCTCGCGCAGCATCTCGCGAATTCGCCCGCCCGGTAGCGCGTTGTAACTGATGTACGCGACGCCGTGCGGCGCCAGGCTGGCCTGCACGATTGCCATCAGCCGGTCGCGAACCGGCTCCGGTACCCAGGAGTAGAACCCGTGCGCGATCACGTAATCGAACGTCCCAAGCGTCAGCGACTCATCCAGTATGTCGCCATGCACCAGCCGCAGATTGGTCAACCGGAGTGCGGCGATTTCCGCGTTGCCCGCTCGAATCGCCACCTCCGCCGCGTCGATCCCCACAATCGCGCTGCCCGGATGATGGAACGCGATCGGGATCAGGTTCTCTCCGTCGCCGCAGCCGACTTCAAGCACGCGGCAATTCGTCAACGGCGCCGGATCCATCCCGAACAAAATCGCGATCGCCGCAAGCCGGTCCGGATGCGTCTCTCCAAACGGCAGGCTCGGGTACAACACCTCATCGTAGAGGGTGGGCATTGGTCCGATTGTAGCCGGGAGAAACCGTTCCCGCGCTACTTAAAATTGCCGCCGTCGAGGCAGCCGCTCAGGCCGCTGCTGTTGGCGTATCCGCGGCCGGCGCTAAAGGCGGCATTCGACCAGTTGCCCTGAATCTTCCACTGGGATTTGCTGCTGAAAGTCAGCAGCGGAGTCCCGAATACCCACGCGCACTTGTCTGCGTTTTCCGCGCCCGAAGAATCGTACCAGCCGTCGCCGCGCGGATCCGTGCGAGCCTCGGAGAGTTCATGACCGCTGACATTCGCGAGCGCCGCCAGTCCCTGCGAGTGCAGTCCGCTGGTGTCTTGCGGATCGCAGCCTGGATCGCCGTCGAGAGTGAAAAAGAACGCAAACTGGATCGGAACGTTGCCGCAGCTTCCCCAACTGTGCCAGGCACAAAACCCCGCGTGACCTCGCGGCGTATCCACGTACACCGGATAGTACCCATTCTTCGCCGGGGCCACATTGTGCGCCGCGAGCGCCGTGCATACCTCCTCCAAAATCGGCGATGTGCGGTTTCCGTTCTTCGCCGCCGCCGAGAGATCGACGATCGAGCCCTGGTAGGTGCTCACGCTGGTGACGGAACCTGTCGCGTCGGTATATTCGTTGCTGGTCGCCGCGTAGGTGCTGCCCCCTTCCGTGGAATAGAACAATCCCAAGCCCGAAATCTTATCCTGCACGAAGCTCGCGTTCGACCAACTGGCTCCCCAATAAATCGGCAGTGTGACCGACGTGTGCATGACAGTGCCGTTATGGAAAATCAATTGAGGAGACGAACCGGCCTGTCCGCCGGCAGCCGCGGCGCCGCGGGCCCAATGCACGCCCATCATCGGCGGCTCGCCCGGAGCATTCTGATCGTGCCCATTTTGCGGCTGTGCCCAAAGGGCTATGCCCGAAGTCAAAAGAATAAGGTATCCCGTTCGTAGTATCACGTCTTCTCCTTGGGCTAGGAGTGTATGTCAGCCTCTGCATCTTGTAAAGCTCCGGTCCCATCGCGTCGTGCGATATGCCACGTCACACTCGCCGTTCCTGCTATCATCGTTCCTGCTATCATCCGGAACACGCAGCTGTCAGCGAAAGCGCTCTCCGGCGACCGCCAAGCAACGTCAAACCTTAGAGCGCGTATGTCGAAGTCGCGACAGCGGCACTAGTGCAGAACGGCACCGGGGACAAGCGAGGCGCATAGACTCTCCGCATGTCCCGCAATCGCAAGGGCCTCCTCGACCAAAACCACGTACGCGTGAAGGCGCGAGGAGTCCGTTGTGATTTGGCCCTCTTCGTTAATCAATTTCCCATTCCTGGCACGATCGAGTTCTACGCCGCACCACGCAAAGCACTCGCAAATACGTTCCCGCACCCAAGGCGTGTCCTCACCGATTCCGCCGCCGAAGATAATCGCATCCGCCCCATTCATGGCCGCCATGTATGCGCCAATATACTTTTGAATGCGATAGCAAAATACGTCCATCGCCAAACGAACCCGCTCGTTCGAGTCGATTAACGGAACCAGTTCGCGCGTATCGTGCGAAACCCCCGAAAGGCCGAGCAACCCGGATTCTCTATTGAGCAGGTAATCGATTTGTTCGCTAGTCATCTGCTCCTTCCGTGCGAGATAGCCGATGATCGCCGGGTCGATATCTCCGCACCTCATTCCCATGACAAGCCCTTCGAGCGGGGTGAAACCCATGGACGTATCGACCGACACGCCGTTGTCGATCGCACAAGCGGAGCAGCCGCTTTCCAGATGCAGCGTAATCAGCTTGGAGGTCTTTCGCGATCTGCCCGTCAGTTGCTCGTACCGCTGACTCATGTACTCGTGCGAGATGCCGTGAAAACCGTACCGGTGAATGCCATTCCGTGCGGCCAGATCCACCGGAATCGCGTACGTCCTGGCGCGCTTGGGGATCGATCGGTGAAAGACTGTATCGAACACCGCAACCATGGGAGTAGCGTCACCGGCAATCTCACGCGCCGTTCGAATCACTTCGATGGCGGAAGCATTGTGCAACGGAGCAATTTCTTCGAGCGCTTCGATTTGCGCGATCACCGCTTCGTCGAGAATGGTCGGCCCCGCAAACCGTTCACCGCCGTGCACCACGCGGTGCGCAATGATCTCCGGTTGCTCCCGAATGAATCCATAAGCGCGCCGCGTGGCCGCACCATAGCTCCGGACGTCAATCGGTTCTTTGTGCGCCACCTCCTTGCCGGCCATTCGGGAGAACGTGGTCCCCGGTTTCCCGATTCCTTCGATGGCGCCGCTAAATAACTTTTCGCCCGCGGCGATTAAGTCGAACTTGAGTGACGCGCTTCCGGCATTGAAGACGAGGATCCGCATAGGGTCGGAGTGTGCACACCGATTGCCGAACGCAGCAGGTGACGAACTTAGATCTGGTGACGAACGTGCACTTCGAACAGGCAACATGGGAGCGACACAAGTGTCCGCTGAACCGCTTTTTCATAACCGGAGCGACGCCGGGAAGGTGTTAGCCGGACTGCTTACACCGGTGATTGAGAACCGGAATGTGATCGTCCTCGCGCTTCCTCGCGGCGGAGTGCCTGTCGCCTTCGAGATTGCGCAAAAATTTCACGCCGATCTGGATGTGTTCCTGGTAAGAAAGATCGGAGTGCCTGGTCACGAAGAACTTGCCATGGGCGCGGTCGCTAGTGGCGGTGTGCGGGTATTGAATGAGTCCATCATCCGAGATCTGCGGATTCCACAGGCGGCCATTAACATCGCAACCCAGCGGGAGGAACGGGAGATCGCGCGCCAGGAACGTCTGTATCGTGACGGACGGCCGCCCCTGAATCCCGCCGGACGCACTGTCGTTCTCGTGGACGACGGCTTGGCTACCGGCGCGACCATGCTCGCTGCAGCGCGCGCTCTCCGACCGCAAAAGCCCGGGCGCCTCATCGTCGCGGTCCCGGTCGCGGCCGCGCAGGCTTGCGAAGAAGTTCGCGAACATGTGGATCAGGTCGTTTGCGCCGCCACGCCCGAGCCCTTCTATGCTGTGGGCGTTTGGTATGAGGACTTCTCGCAAGTCTCAGACGACGAGGTCCGGGATCTGCTCGAACGCGCCGCCCACCAACACACTCAGTGAGGAATCATGAACTCCGTTCCAGAAAATGCTCTCCTTCGATCGGCGGCCCGGAGTCTGACGAACAACGCCTCGGATCTTGATCCGTTGATCGAGCTGGCAGGCGGTTCCAACTTCGTGCTGCTCGGCGAAGCCTCGCACGGTACGCACGAGTTTTACGAGACTCGCGCTGCCCTCACAAAGCGGCTGATTCAGGAGAAGGGATTCCAGGCCGTCGCCGTTGAGGCGGATTGGCCCGATGCCTATCGTGTGAACCAGTATGTGCGCGGCCGCGGGAACGACCCGAGCGCCGACCGCGCACTCTCCGGCTTCACGCGCTTCCCCGTATGGATGTGGCGCAACCGGGATGTTGAAGCCTTTGTGACCTGGCTTCGCGAATATAACGATTCCCGCCCCGAACATGCGCCTCAAGTGGGATTCTACGGACTCGACCTGTACAGTCTCTATCGCTCGCGTGACGAGGTTCTTCGTTATCTCGAGAAGGTGGATCCGGAGGCGGCGCGCCGGGCTCGCTATCGGTACTCCTGTTTCGATCATTTCGGAGAGGACGAACAAGCCTATGGCTATGCCGCCAACTTCAACGTATCGCAGTCCTGCGAAGACGAAGTTTTACGGCAGCTCAAGGAGCTGCAGCAACGGGCTTACGAATACATGCATCGGGACGGGCAGGTTGCGGAAGAAGAATTCCTTTCCGCCGAACAGAACGCGCGCCTGATCAAGAATGCCGAGGAATACTACCGCGCCATGTTCCATAACCGCATCAACACCTGGAATCTTCGGGATCGCCATATGGCCGAGACCTTGAGTACCTTGGCTGCTCACCTGGACCGGAGATTCGCACGGGCAAAAATCGTGGTGTGGGCGCATAACTCTCACTTAGGAGACGCTCGCGCCACCGAACGCTCCCGCTACGGCGAATGGAACCTGGGACAACTCGTCCGCGAGCATTACTCGCAATCGGTTCTGGTTGGCTTCACTACTTACACCGGCACCGTAACGGCGGCGTCCGACTGGGGTGAGAGACACGAGACAAAGCACGTACGCCCCGCCTTGACGGGTAGTTACGAAGCACAGTTCCATGACGTCGGCATCTCACGCTTTTTGGTCAAATTTGCGGGGGATGAGTGCCTCTCGAGGGTATTTCGCTCTGAACATCTCGAGCGCGCCATTGGAGTCATTTACCGGCCCGAAACCGAACGCGCCAGCCATTACTTCTTCGCCCGCCTGGCCGATCAGTTCGACGCTGTTCTGCACTTCGATGAAACCACCGCCGTCGAGCCGCTCCCGCACGCCGAAGAGGAGCAGACCGCGGAACTGCCGGAAACCTACCCTGTCGGAGTATAAGAGAATGTCCCAGACAAGTGCTCAGGAGCCGGTCACCTTATGCGGATTCTAATAGCTGTGGCCAGTCGCGATGAGTGTGCGGATCCGGTCGCGGCCGTGACCGCCGTTCCATGGCCTCCCAAGACGGTATTTTCAGTGTTATCAGTGTCCGAGATTGTTCCGGTACCGGCTGTGGCCGAACCGGTACCGGCGGTAGTCGACCTCACGGAGAGCCAGGAGCTGGCGGATGCCTGGGCAAGGCAGACTGCGGCGAGTGCCGCTGCGGAGCTGAAGGAACATGGACTCGAGGCGCATGGGACATTTCGACGGGGAAACCCCGAGAAACTCATCGTTGAGTATGCCAATGAATGGGATGCCGATCTGATTGTGATTGGGTCGTGTGAGAAGACCCGCATCGAAAAGCTGATCTTAGGCAGCGTATCGCAAAGCGTCGTTAACCACGCTAGCTGCTCGGTCCTTGTGGTCAAACCACACCGATCACACACTATGACGGAGTAGGCCGCTGACTTCGAAGAAACCTATCTATGCGAGCCTGGAGATCTTTGTCGTCGATATCTGGCAGGAGGCCCTCGGCCAGCTTGAGATTAAGGTGATACTCGGCGGCATGGAACCGAGCAAACAGAAGCGCGCCTCTTCGAGGTGCTCGCGCATCAGACCAACGAGCGTACCTTCCTCTCCAGTAAGATCTCCTCGATGCGCGCACACACCCTTATCGAGCTGGGATTCGAAGGTATCGCTCGCGTTGGAACGCTGCGGCATATCTTCCGTCGAAGCAATCACGCTGCCACATTGAGGTGAGTTACTTTGGCATCGAAAGTGTCCTAAGATTTCCTATCTAAGGAGAGGGTATGTGGTTTAGAAAGCTGATTCGTACGAATGATGACTATATGGTAATGTTCTTGCGCGTGGTCCTAGGTCTTGTGTTTTTCGCCCACGGCGCTCAGAAAGTCTTGG
>JAOAPT010000413.1 GCA_025463045.1 Candidatus Solibacter sp. | reverse complement strand
GCAGCGCCAAACCGTGCGCACTTAGCCCGGCACCAAGAATGCGGGAATCAATCGCGTTTAATGGGACCTACGATACACGCCAACACCGGAGATCCGCCTGTTTACGTCTCCCATCTACGCTTCGTGGATGCAAGTGGGACCAGAAGGCCGGCCGGCCGGCGCTCGCTTGTCGCTGCTGGCTGGCCCGGGAACATACAACGTGAAGCTGAGCGCGGGTGGCAAGGAGCTTACGGAGCGTTTGCTGGTCTTGAAAGACCCGCACTCGGGCGGAAGCGAAGCGGATATCCGCTTGCAGTTTACGTTTCTGCAGTCCGTGCAGAACAATTTTGTCCAGGTCGGGCAGATGGTGACGCAGATCGAGACTCTGCGAAAGCAATTGCAGGCGCTGGGGGGATCGCAGCAAGGCAGCGACCTGAAGGGCGGCGCCGCAGCGTTAGAGGAACAGCTGATTGAAATTGAAGGTGGACTGCATCAGCTACGCATCACCGGAGGTCAGGACGGCATGCGATGGGCCGGCAAACTGACCGTCAAGATTCCGCACCTGTTCACCGAGCTTCAGAACAGCGATTTCGCGCCCACCTCGCAGCAGATCACCGTGAACGAACAGTTCACGCGCGAAACTAGGGAACTGCGCACGAAACTGGACCAGTTGATGAGTAAGGACGTGGCGGCATTCAATCGATTACTCGCTCAACGGGGCGTGCCTGCGATTTCTACTTCGGCAGGTAATTTCTAGTGTCCTGTCGTTCCCTTGCGAACCTCGGAGTCGCCATTTGAAAGGGTAAGACTCCGTGCCGATCAACCCGCACAGTCCGTTCAAAGTGCGCGCCACTTCCCGGGAGAAGTGATCGTTTTGTGCCACGAGCTTTGGAGCCGATTATAGTGGCATTGTCCCGAGTGTGAATTGACCCGAGAGTGCCGGCGCGTTGAAAAACGGTGCGTCATGGCCAGCACAGGAGCTAACGCGCCTCAGACAATGTTCCCGAAGCTACCTGGTGGCGCCAAGACACGGCCCACTCCTCTCCAGGAACGGCCAACTGCTGCTCCGGGCCCACTCGTGGTGACATCACGATCCAATCCCGGTGATTCCAGAACTCGAGCGGTTCGTGCAAGAGCCCGTTCCATCGCGCATCGCCGTACGGAATTTCGACCCGCTCGCGGCCATCCGCAGAATACCGGGTCACCAATGCGCCCAGCGGCGCCCAGTAACTGCTCGGTCCGAGTACATCACTGTGAGGGTCGATCCTGCTTTGTCGCCACAATAGCGACCTGCGCCAGGATTGCCGACGATGAGCTCTATTGCAGGGTCACGCCACGGACGGGTGATGCTGTATGGCTCCGCATCGCGGCAGGTGGATTGCAACTGGTGTGGGCGTGATTTGTACTATCGCTAATCATCGGGCGTGCGGAATCAAAACAGGAGGAGCGGAGATGGACCTGCGGCAAGACGACCTGTCGACTCGAGGCGAACGTTCGACAGGGGGAGTCTCGTCGGGGAGCTTTTAAAGGAGTCCCGCCGTCGAATGCGAGGCTCACTCGGAGAGCCATGTTTGAGTTAGCCGCTCAACTTGCTCCAGGCCTTCTTACGAACATCGTAACGATAGGTCCACGCGCTTGCCGCGGAGCCAGCCCTTGGCTCGGAGGATGGTGCCGGTTCCCGGAAAAGCGCGAGTTGATCCCGCAGACAGATGGTCCGCCGCAAACTGGAAACACCACTGCGTTATTTCAGGCAGGACTTTACTCCCAAACGAAGCATTTTTTGTGCGATTGCATGTGCCCGGTATTCCGACACGCTTTGACGCAGGCCCTCCGGTTTCAGGTCGAGCGGCACGTGCAGCGCTCATGGGCACTACTCTCCCTGGATGATCTGTGGCGACGCTTCGAGCCGGTTTCTGTCATCGCCATCGCCCAACGCTCGCGTAAGTCGCGCAGCTTGTTCGAGTCACGTGTGCCGGGCGGGCAGGGGCGGCATGGAGCCATGGGCAACGCGCTGGGGACCGGAGTCCGGCTGCACGATTTGCTGGAGTCCGCTGGCCTTCGTGCCGGAGCAATCGACGTCGATGGTCTGAGGGCCGCGAAGACATGGCGACGAGGATGCCCTCCATGACAGAGCCTTCTGGGTATGTGCTTGAGCCCCTGCGGGAAGGCCCGGATTTCACTCTTTATCGCGGCCGGCAGCCCGGCCACGCATCGCCGGTCCTGGTAATGGCGCTAACCGCCGAACAGCCTTCGCCTCAGAGTCTCCGGCGGGTCGAGCACGAATACTCGCTCGCAGCCGAACTTGAGCCCTCGTGGGCAGCCAGGCCTCTGGCGCTCACTCGTCACGAAGGGCGGACAATCCTTATACTCAACGACCCTGGCGGTCAACCTCTGGATCGGATTCTTGAGCTGCGCCAGGGACAACCGCTCGATTTGACTCGCTCCCTGCGCATTGTCATTGGTTTGGCGACAGCACTCGGCCAGGTCCACCGGCGTGGCCTCATTCATAAGGACATCAAGCCTGCGAATGTGTTGGTCGACGATAACGGCAACGTCTGGCTCACCGGCTTCGGGATTGCGTCCCAACTGCCCCACGAGAGTCAGGCGCCCGTGCCGCCGGAGATCATTGCGGGCACACTCGCATACATGGCGCCCGAACAGACCGGCCGCATGAATCGGTCGATTGGTCCCCGCAGCGATCTCTACTCGTTGGGCGTCACCTTATACCAGATGCTTACGGGCACGCTGCCGTTTGCCGCCGCCGACCCGCTGGAGTGGGTCCACTGTCACATTGCGCGCCAGCCGACACCGCCTGGTGAACGGGCCGCAGTCCCCGAGCCGCTGTCCGCCATCGTCATGAAGCTCCTCGCCAAGAACGCCGAGGAGCGCTACCAAACCGCCTCCGGATTGGAAGCTGATCTTCGGCGCTGCCTGGCGCAATGGCAAGCGCACGGTCGCATCGATGCATTCCCTCTGGGCGCGCACGACTGGTCGGACCGATTACTGATCCCGGAGAAGCTGTACGGGCGGGAGCGCGAGATCGACGCCCTGCTTGCGGCCTTCGATCGGGTGGTGGCTCAGGGTACCCCCGAGCTCGTGCTCGTATCCGGTTATTCCGGCGTCGGCAAATCCTCAGTGGTAAACGAGTTGCACAAGGTGCTTGTTCCGCCGCGCGGCCTGTTTGCGTCCGGCAAGTTCGACCAATACAAGCGCGACATCCCGTACAGTACTCTGGCACAGGCGTTTCAGACCTTGATCCGTCAGATCCTCGTCAAGAGCGAAGCGGAGGTGGGCCATTGGCGGCACGCTCTTCAAGAGGCCCTGGGTCGGAATGGCCAGCTTATTGTCAACCTCATCCCGGAGGTCGAATTCATCATCGGAAAACAGCCGCCCGTTCCAGACCTGCCGCCGCAAGACGCGCAGAACCGCTTCCAGCTGGTGTTCCGGCGGTTCCTCGGTGCGTTTGCCAGGCCGGAACACCCGCTTGCGCTGTTCCTCGACGACTTGCAATGGCTGGACGCGGCAACTCTTGAACTGCTGGAGCGCCTGATTACCGATCCGGACGTGCGGCACCTGATGCTGGTCGGAGCCTACCGCGACAACGAGGTCGGTTCATCTCACCCGCTCGTGCGGACACTAGGCGCGATCCGCAACGCCCGAGCGAGAATGCAGGAAATTGTGCTGGCGCCCCTCGGGCTCGACGATGTTGGCCGACTCATCGCCGATGCCCTGCGCTGCCAGCCGTACGCCACCGACCCCCTGGCGCATCTGGTGCACGAGAAGACCGGCGGCAATCCGTTCTTCGCAATCCAATTCCTCACAGCGCTAGCCGAGGAACGACTGCTCAGGTTCGAGCCGGATGCGGCAGCCTGGATCTGGGACTTGGCCCGCATCCGCGCGAAGGGCTACACCGACAATGTGGTGGATCTCATGGTGGGGAAGCTAAGGCGGTTGTCCGGGGCGACGCAGACCGCCCTACAGCAACTCGCTTGCCTCGGTAACGTGGTGGAATTCGCAACCCTGACTCTGGTTCACGAGAACTTAGAAGAGGAGCTCCACAC
>JAOAPT010000395.1 GCA_025463045.1 Candidatus Solibacter sp. | reverse complement strand
TCCGCCCCCGGCGGCAGCGTGGCCGGCACGTCGACGTTCGGCAAAATCACCGCCGCCAGCGACCCGCGCATCGTCCAACTCTCGATGCGCGTGCGTTTCTAAGTAGGACGGGCCTCCCGGCCTGTCCCCGCCCCGGAGGCGTGTGCGATTCGGACAATTTCGCGGGAGATGTCCTCCGGCGAAAGAATAAAATCGATACACCCGCTGGCGATCGCACTCTCCGGCATATCGGGCTGCTCCGCCGTGTCGAGCTTCTGGGCGATCGTAATGCCGCCCACTTCCTTGATGCCGCGGAGCGCCGCCGCCCCGTCTCCGTCGTATCCGGACACGATGACCGCAATCAACTGGCCGTCCCAGTGCTGCGTTAGGGAACGTAGAAAAACCGTGATCACGTCCGGCCATCCTCGCGGCTTCGAGATCGGCTCCAAACGGAACTCGCCATCAAGCACGTGAAGGTCTCGCTGTTCCGGAATGATAAAAACGTGGTTCGGCTCGATCTCCAGCCGCTCCGTGATCAGTTTCACCGGCATGCTCGTGTAGCGCGGCAGAATCTCGTGGAGATGAGTCGCTACAGTGCGCAGATGATTCACAATCACGATCGCAACACCCATGTCGGCGGGCAAATGACGTAGCAATCGCGTATAGGCGTCAAGCCCGCCTGCCGAACCGCCAACGCAAACGACAGGAAACGTTCTCCCAGCCTCACATCGCTCTGGCTTCAAAGTGGCGCACCTCATCGTCTTTGGACGTGTAACGGACTTCTACCGGACGGCAGCACACTTCGCAATCCTCTACATAGGTTTGTGCCTTGACCGAGGTATCCAGCACCATTGAGATCCTCTCACCGCAGTACGGGCATACGAAGAAATGCTCCATCGCCTTCTAAGGATAATTCATTCGATTACGCGGCGTTCACTGCTTCACTGTCGCGCCCTCAAGAATGTACGGAACGAACATCCGCCTTCCCCGGACGTCGTAGCCTTCACAGAATTCCTGGCGTGTGCTGGCTAGACTATGACGATAGCAATGAAGCAGCCGGGGAAGAAGTACGCCTCAACTACTGGAAGTCCGCCTGCGGGCATCGATTCCTCGCCTTTCTCGTTGGCTGGAATTGTGTCCTTGGCGGCACTGCTAATCGCCCTATGCCTGTATGCGCCCGCTTTGCGGGGCGCTTTCATCTTCGATGATTTATCGCTGCCCTTCGCGCTCGGCACACGCGATACACCGCTTGCCGGATGGCTCTCTGGCGTCCGTCCGGTCCTGATGCTTTCGTACTGGATGAATGCCCGGATTTGGGGTTACGATCCCCTGGGTTTCCACGCGCTGAATCTCGTGATCCACGCCCTCAACACCGGCCTGGTCTTCCTGGTTCTGCACCGCCTCCTCACCAAAGCCCAGTGGACCGCGGAAAAGGCGAACCTCGCGTCGCTCGCGGGTGCCGGCATCTTCCTGATTCACCCGCTGCAGACGGAATCCGTCAGCTATGTGGCCGGGCGCTCGGAAAGCCTGCTCTCGCTCTTCGTCCTGCTCGCCTACGTCATCTTCCTGTATCGCCGCCACGTGTCGATTTCGTGGCTGGAAGCTGTTTCCGTTCTAACCGTCTTCGCCATCGCCATCGGTACCAAGGAAAATGCCGTCAGCCTCGCCGGGATTCTGTTGCTTACCGACCTGTTTTGGCCAACGCCGTTTTCCTTGCGCGGCATCAAGAGTAACTGGCGCCTTTATTTGCTTATGCTGCCAGGCGTGGTAATCGCCGCCGCCGCAGTCTTCCGCCTGCTGGCCACCGCGCAGACCGCCGGATTTTCGTCCGCCACGGTCCGCTGGTACCAGTACGGTTTCACCGAGGCGCGCGCCATCTTCAGCTATCTTCGCCTCACCCTTCTGCCCATCGGCCAATCGATCGACCACGATTATCCGACTTCCTATACCATCGCCCAGCACGGCGCCTTCGTCTGTCTGATCGTCTTGGCTGCCCTCCTGATCGGCTGCGTGGTATGGCGCCGGCGCTACCCGCTCTCCTGTTTCGGCCTGCTCATGTTCCTCATCTTCCTGGCCCCGACTTCCTCCATCGTGCCCATTGACGACTCCCTGGTGGAGAGGCGAATGTACCTGCCCATCCTCGGCCTGATCCTGATCGGTTGCGAAGTGATGTCCCACTTCTCGCGGCGTACGGCCTGTTGCGTTCTGTCGTTAGCCGCCTTGCTCTTCGGCACACTCTGCTACACTCGCAACCAACTCTGGGGCAAGCCCGAAAAACTCCTCGAGTTCGCGGCCGAGCAGTCGGTATACAATCCCCGCCCGATGTTGAATTTCACCGGCATCCTCATTCGACACGATCGCTGTGCCCTGGCCCTTCCCTACCTCGAGCGCGCGGAACGGCGTCTCCCCGACAACTATTACGTGCACGCCGCGTGGGGCCGCACCCTCGCCTGTTTGGGCCGCTACCCCGAAGCGATGGACCGCCTCCGGCGCGCGGCGCGCCTGCAGCCGTGTGCGCAGGTCTATGAGTGGATGGGCTTGGTCTACGGCCAAATGCGATTACCCGACGAATCGAGGCGGGCCTTGCAGAAAGCCGTGGAACTCGCACCGGATTCCCAAAGCGCCCACGGATCGCTGGCCCTCTGCTATGAGGAAGTCAAGGATTTCAGCGCCGCCGAGCAGGAATACCGTCGCGCCCTGACCTTAAACCGGAACGACCTCTGGGCTCAAACCGGACTCGTGCGGGTCCACACTGCAAAGTTAGTCGCGTCCCGCCCCTGAGGTAGCTATTCTCGCCGACCCGCGAAGCCCCACACCAATTCGCATACCCACACGCCTTATTTGCCTTCTCTCTTTATCGGCGTTTATCGGCGTTCATCGGCGGCTAATTCCTCTTTGCGTATAGGTTAACGCCTTCCCTTAATACCCATTACTCCGATGATTCACCAGCGCCAGAAACTCATCCCGAGTATCTTTCCGATCCCGGAACGCTCCCAGCATCGCGCTCGTCATCGCGCCCGAGTGCTGCTTCT
>JAOAPT010000391.1 GCA_025463045.1 Candidatus Solibacter sp. | reverse complement strand
GCTGTTCTGCTTCATCACGCTACTGGCGATGGCCGGCGGCGCGCTCGGCGCGAAGATGGTCGGCAGCAAGAACTAGATCGCAAGTTTTGCGCGGTACATCATCTCTTTCAGGTTGAACTTCGTTTTGCGAATGTTCTTTGGGAAGAAGGATCTGTCGCTTCGTGGAAAGCCGCGTCGTCTCCATCGTAAGACTCCGATAAATTATCGCCCTATCAACTCCCCCCATGTCTCCACGGTACAATCCAATTTCTATGGCAAAACTCGGATTCCTCGGACTCGGCCTGATGGGGTACCCCATGGCCCGCAATCTCCTCCGCGCCGGACACGAAGTCGCTGTCTGGTCGCACACTACGGATAAAGCCCGCAAACTCGCTGCCGAGGAGAAGGGCACGTTCTGCGCCACCCCGAAGGACGTCGCCGCGCAGGCAGACGTCGTCTTCCTCTGCGTCGGCGATACCGCCATGGCCCAGGAAGTCATCCTCGGCGCCGACGGCGTCATCCAGGGCGCGCGCTCCGGAGCCGTCGTCGTCGATTGCAGCACCATCGCCGTCGCCGAGAGCCGTCAGATTGGCGCAGCCCTCAAAGCCAAGGGCGTCGACTTCCTTGACGCGCCCGTCACCGGATCCACCCCCGGCGCCGAGAGCGGCAACCTCACCTTTATGATCGGCGGCGATGAAGTCGTCTTCAACCGCATCCGCCCCCTGCTCGACCCCATGGGCAAGAAGATCTACTTCTGCGGCGGCGCCGGCATGGGACTCCAGGCCAAACTCACCCAGAACCTGATCCTCTCCAATATCCTGATGGCCTTCAATGAAGGCATGGTGCTCGCCACCAAGGGCGGCGTCGACCCCACTCTCATGCTCGAGATCCTCGACAACAGCGCTGCCAAGAGCGGACTCATCAGCTACAAGGCCCCTTTTGTCTTCAGCCGGAACTTTACCACCAACTTTAGTGTCAAGTGGATGTTCAAGGACATCGGCCTCATGCTCGAATCCGGGGAAGACCTGGGAGTGCCACTCTATTTGACCGGTCTCACCCGCCAGCTTTTTCAGACCGCCATCGCCGCGGGCCACGGCGAGGAAGATATCTGCTCTACAATCAAGGTGTTAGAAGATCTAACCGGAACTACCGTCGCTCCAAAAAAATAAATACAGAAAAGTGTTGCTTCCAGAAGGGGAATCTACTATTATTGGAATTAAGCCGGGGAGGCAACTCCCACCAAAGCGAGACTAACCTCTAAAAAATAAAGACCCCTGAAGCAATCCTCCCCGGCGCCCGAAAGGGTTTAGAGGCCTTCAAAGAAACAAACCCCAGACCGCGTTAATTTAGTGGCACCTCTGCGGCATTCTGCCCCTTACTCTACTTTTACCGAATATGAAAATCAGTACTTTTGGACCCATAACGGTGTTCCGAAGCACATGGTAAAATAGAGACTGCGTCGATGAAGATAATTGCTGTATTAGGCTCTACCGGATCGATTGGAACCAGCACGCTCGACGTGGTCCGGCGCAACCGCCACCTCTACCAGGTGTACTCGCTTGTCGCCGGGCAGAACATCGAACTTCTCACTGCCCAGATCCTCGAATTCCGTCCCCGCCTCGCCGTAGTCGCCGACGCCACTGCGCTTACGCGCCTCACCGCCAGCCTCGCCGATTCCGGATTGCCACGCGCCAATTGGCCCGACCTTCTGTCGGGCGACGCCGCCCGCGTCACCGCCGCTACTGCGCCCGAGATCGATAACGTTATCTCCGCGATCGTGGGAGTCGCCGGCCTGGAAGCGACCTACGAAGCGGTCTGCCTCGGCAAACGCGTCGGACTCGCCAACAAAGAGGTGCTCGTCTCCGGCGGCAGCCTCGTCATGGACGCCGTTCGCAAGTATGGTGCCGAGCTCCTTCCTGTCGATAGCGAACACAACGGCGCGCACCAGTGTCTTCGGGCCGGCAATCGCGCGCAGGTCTCCCGCCTGATTCTTACCGCCTCAGGTGGCCCGTTCCGCAACACTCCCGCCGCCGACCTCGCCTTCGTGACTCCCGGGCAAGCTCTGAATCATCCAACATGGAAGATGGGAAATCGCATCACCATCGATTGCGCCACGTTGATGAACAAGGGCTTCGAAGTCATCGAGGCCTGCTGGCTCTTCGATTTCGCTCCGTCCGAAGTCGACGTCGTCATCCACCCGCAGTCCACCGTCCACGCCATGATCGAATATTCGGATGGCAGCGTGCTTGCTCAAATTTCGGCGACCGATATGCGCATGCCGATCCAGTACGCGCTGACCTATCCAGATCGCGACGAAGCGCCGGTCCCTAAGATCAATTGGGCCGAGGCCCGGAAGTGGGAGTTTCTCCCTCCCGACTTCGAAAAATTCCCCCTTTTGAAACTTGCCTACCAGTGTCAGGAAGCCGGCGGCAGCGCCACTTGTACACTGAACGCGGCCGACGAGATCGCCGTTGAGGCATTTTTACAGGGCAGGATCGGATTCCTGTCCATCCACGAAATTGTTCAAGAGACGCTGTCGAGGATGCCTTCCCGGACACCGGGATCGGTTGGCGATATCCTGGAGATTGACAGAGAATCGCGAACCCTGGCACGCGAGCTTGCAAACCTCCGCGCGGCCAGGACTGTGACAGCTTGAGGCTATATGCTCCTCTTTGGTGAAAACGTTCTGTGGTTGCTCGTGCTGATCGGCGTCATGATCATGATTCACGAGCTCGGCCACTTCTGGGCAGCCCGCTTTTTTGATGTACGGGTGGAAGCCTTCAGCTTCGGATTTGGACCGCGCCTTTTCGGTTTCCGCCGTGGCGACACGGACTATCGGTTCTCTCTCATCCTGCTCGGCGGGTACGTCAAGATGGCCGGCGAACAGGTCACCGATGAGAACATCGACGACCCGCGCGCTTTCCTCGCCAAACCTCGCTGGCAGCGCCTCATCATTGCCTTCGCCGGACCGCTGATGAACGTCCTGCTCGCCGTCGGTTTACTCACCGGCCTGTACATGGTGAAGTTTCAGAAGGTCGCCGATGAGGACATGCAAGCCGTGATCGGCCACGTGATGGCCGATTCGCCCGCCGCCAAGGCCGGCATTCAGGATAACGACCGCATCATCAAAATTGACGGCAAGAAGAATCCCACCTGGGAAGATATCGCGATCAAGGAAATTGCCAGCGCCTATCGCCCCATGTACCTCACGATCGAGCGCAGCGGTCGGCATTTCGACACTTCGGTCACGCCGACGCTCGACGCGCGCCGCGGCATGGGCTTTGCCGGCTGGGACGAGCGCGGCCAGATTCAACTCGGCGCCGTCGAGAGCAACATGCCCGCGGAAAAGGCGGGACTCAAGAAGGGCGATCTCCTCGTCACCGTCAATGGCACGCCCATCCACTCGCAGATCAAATTCCAGGAGCTCACCAAGAACAGCGGCGGCAAGCCGATCGAAATCGAATACCGGCGCGACAACGAGTCGCATGTTGTCGTCGTGCAACCGGTTTACTCCAGCATCGATGCTCCCGCGCGTTGGATGATCGGCGTCATCCCCCAACAAAAAGTTCGCATCATCACCACCCGTCTGCCCTTTCCCGAGGCGTTGAAGGAATCGGTCGAGACCAACAGCAAGGGCGCGCTGCTCATCGTGCAATTCCTCAAGGGCATGCTCGAGCGTCGCATGTCAGCCAAGAATCTCACCGGGCCCATCGGCATGGGCAGCATGGCCGGAGCCGCCGCGCGCGAAGGTCCCGCCGAGTTCTTCCAGCTCATGTGCATGGTCAGCCTCAATCTGGCCATCTTCAATCTGCTTCCCATTCCGATTCTGGATGGCGGCGTGATCCTCATGCTGCTCGTCGAAATGATGATGCAGCGCGATCTCAGCCTCAACGTCAAGGAAGCAGTCTTCAAGGTCGGCTTCGTCTGCATCATGGTGATTGTCGTCTTCGCTTTGTACAACGACATCTCAAAGATTTTGCCGGCGGGGTGAGTTACCCTGAATCCTTCGGAACCGCCTGTTCATCTGGTAAGCTGATTCCCGCATGCACTGTACCTGCGTCCGACAGAGCGATCTGCCCAACACCACGCGTTTGTTCACGGACGTGCTCTATCATCCGGACAAAACTGCCCCTTTCTACGAACATCCCATCCGCGATCTCGCCGCCTATCAGGCTTCCGCTGCCGCCATCGATCTTCCCGCCGACCGCCGCGCCGCTCTGATCGACGCGTTACGAGTGCAGAATCCCGAGAGTCCTGCCCTCGCCCGCCTGGCCGAACCGGGGACCGTCGCCGTAGTCACCGGGCAGCAGGTTGGCCTGTTCTCCGGCCCCTCCTATACGATCTATAAGGTATTGCACGCGGTGAAACTCGCCGCCTGGCTCACCGAGACCGGCACGCCCGCCGTCCCCGTCTTCTGGCTGGCTACCGAAGATCACGATTTCGCCGAGGTGAATCACGCCTGGGTCTTCGATTCCGAGTATCACCCGCACAAGCTGGAGATGCGCCGCACCGCCGTCGAACAGCCCGTCGGAGGTGTCACGCTCGCCGCGCCGCCCGTGTCCGAACTGCGCGCCGCGCTCCACGGTCTTCCCTTCGGGGAAGAGGTCGCCGATCTCGTGGAAGAGACCTACCGCGCCGGCAGCACGATGGGCAAGTCCTTCGGGGAACTCCTGCGCCGCATCCTCGCGCAGTTCGACATCCTCTATGTCGACCCGATGCTCCCCGCTTTTCGCGAACTCGCCGCGCCCGCCCTGCGCGCCGCCGTGGAAGCCGCGCCCGAACTCACCACCCTGCTGCTCGAACGCAATCGCGAACTCGCCGCCGCCGGCTATCACGCGCAGGTCCACATCGAAGACCACACGTCGCTCGTTTTCCTGCTCGAAAATGGCAAGCGCCTCAACCTGCGCCGCGGCAAGGACAACGACTACC
>JAOAPT010000355.1 GCA_025463045.1 Candidatus Solibacter sp. | reverse complement strand
GGTGGTCACGTGACCACCGCTCCGTAACCGTCGCGGCTCCGATTGGGGGCTCGGATCTTCATCGCCTTTGGTGGGCTGCAGGTCCGACCTTCTCCTACCGACTTCGACGGCGCCAGGAGACGACTTCGGCCTTCCCCGGTGCGCGGAAATTCACGCTTCCGGCGCGCAGGAGGATCTCAAACCAAGGAGTCGCATTTCCGCCCGCGGAGATCTCCTCGAGCGTGCGGCCGAAGGCGCTGGCATTCAATAGGAAGTCGAGCCCCGCCTCGGTGCCGGCGGTTGTCGTGCCGCTGATCACGAGCGCGCGATCGTCGGCGTTCAGGCCTGGGACGTAGGAGACGACGGCGTATGACTCACCGGGCATTGGCGTTCCGCCCTCCTGGTACATCTGGCGTTCGGCGCCCTTCGGCGCGCGATTGAGCACGAAATCGCCGCGATCATCGTGCAGTCCCTGGAAGTTGTTCGACTGGTCGAAGAGTTCGACCCATGGATTTGCCCGCCGCGCGCCGATCAGAATCACGTTGGAGCCTTTCAGGTCCTGCGAGCGCAGATCTTTCGCCGACCGGATGGTCGTCCTTGCAAGATCGGCGCGCGCAGTAAGCGCCAGCCGCCAACAGAATTGCAGGTCGACGATGTTCGTGTACGGCAGACTGCTCAGGCCCGACACACGATCGAGCGGCGTGCTGGAATGCAACGCGGTATCGCGCCGGAAATCCTGCGCGACGTACTCACGAAGTCCGACATCGCGGCCGGTGATAACCTCGAAGCTCACCAGCGCCGTATCGCTCGGGACAATCAGGGTCGTACGCGCGGCGTTGCAGATTCCTGCCCAGAATCGCGCCGCGTAAGCCTCGGGACTTTGCGTATGACGCTGCCACGCGAACGCCGCAACGGTGGCGGCCACGATCCCGAGTAACGCGAAATACAGCGTGCCCGCAAGATGCCAGCGGCGGGGACTTGCGATCGGTAGAGGCTCGACGTGAATCCGCGTCTCCACCACCGACGTCTCGGGGGGCAGGGGGCTGGATTGCTCCTCGAAATGCGGGACGTACCCGCCCTTGGGAATGCGAATCCGGTAGGGCTCGCCCCTGCCCTCGCCATCGAAGTACTCATCCAGGCGTTTGCGAAGCAATCGCGCGTGCGAGCGGACGATGCTGTCCTCAGTCGGACTGTAGCCCGTGGGACGTCCGAAGACGTTCACTCCGACCTGAGACTCGTTGATTTCCGAGGCATGGCCCGCCAATGCGGACGAGCAGACGTACACCAGAAACTGCGTCAAGCGGCCCGACTTTGCGAACCCAGGACTGGCGATCAGCCGCTCCACGACGCCCCATCGGGGATCATCGGCAAACGGAGTAATACCGGGAGCAAGATTGGACCTGACACTCATTGCTAACCTCTTTCGGACCCAAGTTGACTGATTGTATCACCATGCGAAACAGGCCCTCCGGGAGCCAACAGCAGGTGAAATGCCTGTCAAATCACTGTGAAATGACGTTGCGGAGGCTCAGCGGGAGGCGCAAGCTAGGCATGGACCCGATCCAGCCCCTGTAACCCGACGCGCTGGGTCCCTGTGTTCCTGGAGGTACTTAGATGATGCTTAAGACAGGTCAGTGGCTGCTCTGTTTCCTCGCGATTTCCTCATCGGCGCTCGCGCAAACCGCCGGCACGATCGTCGGCCGGATTACCGACGCTTCCCAGGCCGCCGCCGCCCAGGCGAAAGTGGAACTGGTGAACCAGGAGACGGGCATCACGGCCACGGCCGCGGTCAGTTCCGAGGGCGACTACATCTTCCAGCGCGTCACTCCCGGGAACTACCGCCTGACCGCCACCTCCGCCGGGTTTAAGACATTCGTGCGCCGCGACATCCCGATCCTGGTCAACCAGACGGCGCGCGTGGATGTGCAGTTGGAAGTCGGCGCCATCGCGAATTCTATCGAGGTGGACGCGCAGGCGCCGATGATTCAGACCGACAACACGAGCGTTGGCAGCGTGGTGGACGGCGAACAGATCGAGGCGATGCCGCTCAACGGCCGCACCGACATCTATGGGTTGCTCGCCCTCGCCCCCGGCGTGCAGGGCGCTGGCTCCAATCCCGCGATCGCCGGCTCGGCGTTCCGCGGCGGCACGGGCGCCACGATTGACGGCGTGTCGAATGACGATGCGATCGGCGAGCGCCTGCTCGGCCAGATGCCGTCGCTCGACAGCGTCGCGGAGTTCAAGGTGATCTCCAACGGGGCGCCGGCCGAGTTCGGCAAGAGCGCGCAAATCGTGATCGCCTCCAAGGGCGGATCGAATACGGTGCATGGCGGATTGTTCGCGTTCAATCGCAACGCCGTCGGCGCGGCGCGCACTCACTCGGTGCGGAACCTGGCGAAGCCGGCGTATAACCGCAATGAGTATGGCGGCTCGATCAGCGGCCCCATCAAGAAGAACAAACTCTTCTATACGGGATCGTTCGAGGGCCTGCGGCTGGTGCAATCCAGCGTCAGCCAGTTGACCATGCCCAAAACGCAGATGAAGACCGGCGACCTCTCGCTGTACCTCCCCACCGTAATCAAGGATCCGCTGAGCGGCCTGCCGTTTGCCGGCAACATTATTCCTACGAACCGCATCAGCGCCACGTCGCAGGCGTTCTTCCGCTTCTTCCCGGACCCCAACACGCCTGGAACCGGAACACAGGGGCTCGGCACGGATTTCGCCACCAACGTGCCGCAGCATCAGCCGAACGATCGCTACTCCACCCGCATCGATTACCAGGCGTCCGATAAAGACTCGATCACCGGCCGCTACTTCTGGACGAACAACGGCCCGTATCCCACGGCGGGCGGCGGACTGCCCTTCGGCAATTGGGATGGCTTCGGCATTTCGACGCGCAATCTTTCGGCACAGTACACGCGCGTTCTTTCGCCCACGTTCGCCAACGTCTTCCGCCTCGGCCTGAATTACTGGACCGATTACCGGACGCCGCAGAATCATGATTTCGACCCGAGTAAGTACGTTCCCGGCCTGACTCCCCCGCTCGACGGGTTGGGCGGCGCACCGACCATCGCGATTTCGGGCTTCAACACCATCTCCGACCAGCCGGGCTCGGACGATCACAACCACGTCCGCCAGTTCATCGATCACCTGACCTGGCAGCACGCGAAGCACAGCATCAAGGTCGGCATCGAGTACAACCAGGTGGCCGTCGTGAATCGCCAGAACTCCACTCCCTACCGCGGATCGTTCAGCTTCGACGGGCGCTATTCCGGCAACGCGTTCGCCGATTTCCTGCTCGGCGATCTCTCCGCGTCGGGGCGCGCCACCGGCAACTTCGTGCTCGACGACAACAACACCCGCGTCGCCGCCTTCGCGCAGGATGATTGGCGCATCACGCGCAATCTCACGTTAAATCTGGGCCTCCGTTACGACTACGAATCGCCATGGCACAAGAACAATGAGCTCGCCATCTGGGATCGCGATCTGAATGCGCTCGCCGTGATCAGCGGCAAGGCTGACCCGCTGTGGAACGGCGTGGTGCCGTTGGTCGATGCCAAGTCGATCGGCAAGGATAGCGGCAATTACATGAATTTCGGCAAGCGGAACTTCTCGCCGCGCGCGGGACTTGCGTACCGTCCCTTCACGCGCAAGGCGTTCGTCATCCGCTCCGCCTACGGGATCTTCTACAACATCATGGGCGAGTACGATGGCGCGGTCGACCTGCGCGATCTCGGACTGAATCCTCCGTTCCGCGCCACGCAGAACTTTCTCGGCAGCAACAACGGAGTGCCCAATTTGACGTGGGCGGATGCCTTCGCCGGCACCGGAACTTCCTCCACCGGGACGCCGCCGAATCTCTACGCCGTCGACAAGAATTTCAAGCTCGGCTATAACCAGCAGTGGAACGTGACGATGGAGTGGGAGCCGATTCACAACACGTCGCTGCGCGCCAGCTACGTGGGAAGCAAGGCGACGCACTTCGTGCAGGTCGTGAACCTGAACGATCCGCTGCCCTCCGCGCTGCCGATTCAGCCGCGACGCCAGTATCAGCCCTGGGGCAACATCTTCTATTACGAATCCAACCGCAACCAGTTATTCAACCAGCTCCAGCTCGGGGCGATTCGCCGCTTTAAGAGCGGCCTCAAGTTCCAGGCCGAGTACCAGTTCTCGCGCGCGCTCGGCGGACCTTACGACGGCTCTGTGCCCACTACTTACACCAACCTGCGGCTCGATCGCGGCAACGGAACGCAGTATGTGCGGCACTACATGGTCTTCAACTACAACTACGATCTGCCCATCGGACGCGGCAAACGCCTGCTCGGCGGCATTCGTGGCCCGCTCGACAAGATCCTCTCCGGCTGGCAGCTCGCCGGCATCGGCACGGTGGCGACAGGCTCGTTCCTCTCGGTGACGTTCAACAGCAATAAGACCGGCTGGAACAGCGGACGCGCCGATATCGTGAGCAGCAATTTCACGCTCGATAATCGCAACCAGAACCAGTGGTTCAACACGGCGGCCTTTGCGATGCCCGCCGCTTACACCTTCGGCAATTCCGCGCCGAACCTGCTGCAGGGACCGGGACGTTACAACCTGGACAGCGGCCTGTTTAAGAGCACGAAGCTTAGCGAACGCGTGTCACTCGCCGTCCGCGCCGAGGCGTTCAACGTGTTCAACCACGCCAACCTGGGGAATCCCGGCACGAACGTCAGTACGCCTTCGACGTTCGGCTTCGCGACCGGCCGCAACGGTTCGCGGATCACTCAGCTGGGCGCGCGACTGTCGTTCTAACCGGCGATTTCTAGCCGGCGATTCCGCCGCGACCGGTCAGCGTGATCGCGAATGCCCGGCTCAGAAACTTGCGTCCGGAGTCGGTCACACGCACGGCACGGCTCGTCTTGACGCGAACGACGACGCGCTGGGCGAGGAGGCAGTCGAGGAGCGCCGCACCTAACACGCCGCCGAGATGCGGTACTCGTTCGCTCCAATCGGGGCACGGGTACGCAAACCGGCGGCGTTTCGATTGCCGTGACACGTCGACACCCAATTCGGTCAAGTAGGTGCATCCCCTGTTGGTGAGCGAGCATTCCCCGCCGCCTTCCTGGATCAGGCGCTGCTTCACGAGTGCCTTCCAGATCGCCACGCCGAGTTCGCCAGCCAGATGGTCATAGCATGTGCGCGCGAAGACGAGTTCCGGCGCGCCGCGTTGAGCGATCCCCGGCGCGACGTGCGCTGCGACGGCGAGCGATTCCAGAGCCGCCGCGACATGCGGGCCGCTCAGGCTGTAGAACCGGTTGCGCCCCATCGCAACCACTTTGACGAAATCGCCCTCAGTCAGAAGTTTGAGGTGATTGCTTGCGGTCTGCAAAGAGACGTTCGCGACCATTGCCAACTCGCTCGCCGGCCGGGACTCGCCGTCTAACAGACTCCACAGCATGGCGGCGCGCGTCGGATCGCCGATCAGGGCAGCGGCGGAGGAGATCTGCCAGCTTACATCCATACTTCGAGCATACCTGAACTGTCCCTGCGGCGAATACGGCAAAATAGAATCATGCAGGATGTCGCAATCGCGCTGGAGAATCGCCCAGGTGCCCTGGCGGAAATGGGAGCGGCGCTCGGCCAGGCCGCTCTGAGTATCGAAGGCGGCGGCGCGTTCGCCGTCGATGGAAAGGGCGTCGCTCACTTCCTGTTTGAAGATGGCCTGGCCGCGCGCCAGGCCCTGGAGCGCGCCGGCATCCACGTGCTCGCGGTTCGCGACGTGGTCGTCCAGCGCCTCGATCAAAACAAGCCCGGGCAATTGGGAGAACTCACAAGACACATGGCAGCGGCCGGAGTCAACATCGAGGTGCTCTACAGCGACCACGATCACCAGATGATCCTGGTGGTCGACGACCCCTCGCGTGCGCGCGAGGTCTCCGCCCAATGGACGCGTGAGCAGTCGACCGCCAAGGAACTCACCTGCGGCGTTCACCTCGAGTGGACCGGAAATCTCGGTGAAGGCACCAAGACCTATCGCGGATACCGCAGGGACCACGTCATCACGGCGGAAGGCAAGCCCCCAATTCCGGGCACGAGCGATCCCGCCTTCCGGGGCGATCCTGAGCGCTATAGTCCCGAAGAACTCCTGGTCGCCGGCCTTTCCTCGTGCCACATGCTCTCCTACCTGCACCTCTGCTCGACGCACGGTGTGAACGTCACGGAATATCGCGACGCCCCTTCCGGAGTACTCGGCCTGGACACGGGTGGCAAAGGAAAGATGATTCGCGTCACGTTGAAGCCGGCAGTGACCATCGACGACGGCGCAGGTGCGGCGAAGGCTCAAGCGCTCCACGCCGAAGCCCACCATCTCTGCTTCCTGGCGAGGTCCGTGAACTTCCCGATCGATGTCGTTCCCGTCGTGCGCCCGCGCGATATCATTGAAGGATTTTGATCGCACAGGATCCGCTCGCCGAAGAATTGCGAGGATTCCGACCGGCCGGTCTTCTCGCTGTTGTCATCATCTTATTCACCGGCAATCTTACAGTCGGCGGCATGGTAGTGGTGCCGCTCGGCGCTGCGCTGGTGCTGCTGTGGGCGTGGCGTTCCCGCACGCCATGGCGAGCGATTGGCCTGGTACGCCCGCGCAACTGGTTTGTCACCGTGGCGGGCGCGATGGCCCTGGGCAGCGCGTTCAAAATTCTATTGAAGATGGTCGTGATGCCGCTTCTCGGGGCGGATCCGGTCAATCACGCCTACCACTTCCTGACGGGAAATGTTTCGATGCTTCCAGCCGCAATGTGGGCCACGCTGGTTGCGGGCTTCGGCGAAGAAACTGTCTTCCGCGGATATTTGTTCGAACGCGGCACCCGGCTCCTCGGTTGCGGCGCGGCAGCGAAGACCGTCATTGTGCTGCTCACCTCGGTACTCTTCGCCTTCGCCCACTATAGCGACCAGGGACTTGCCGGCCTCGAGCAAGGCGCGATTGTCGGTCTGGTCTTCGGCACGGTTTTCGCGATCACCGGTCGAATCATCCCGCTGATGATCGCGCACTCTGCGTTCGATCTGACCGCGCTTGCGATCATCTATTTTGACATCGAATCCAAGGTGGCCCATTTCCTATTTCGCTAACTGCGCCGCGTGCGACCATAGCGGGTGATGAGACGCCTGCCCCTTCTCGCGCTCGCACTGCTCGCATTCGCCGCCGCTCCGCCTCCCGCCGCGTGGCGCATCATCGGACCGGGCGGCGGCGGTTCGATGTTCCACCCGACGGTCAGCCCGCACGACCCACGAAGCGCGGTCGTCGCCTGCGACATGACGGGCAGCTACATCACTCACGATGGCGGCGCGTCGTGGCGCATCTTCAATCTCGGCGACCCCGTAGAATTTTTCGTTTTCGACCCGACCGACGCGCGCGTGATCTACGCGAAGGCCAACGGCATCTTCCGTACGGCCGACGCGGGCAATACGTGGGCGCGCATCTTTCCGCGCGACGTGCAGCGCATCACGATGGGCGACGATCATGCCGCCGGCCGTCTGCGCACCGCGAACGGGCGCGAGGACAACGTCACCGCGCTGGCGATCGATCCCGAGGACTCGCGCATCCTTTACCTGACGCTCGATGCCTCACTCTGGATCTCGTACGATACCGGCACGACGTGGCAAAAGTCCGGAGATCTTCCCGGACGTGCCACCGGCCTGTGGATCGATCCGCACTCCTTACGCGGCGATCGCACGCTCTACGCGGCGGCCGCATCCGCGCTCTACATGCGGCAGGATGGACGCTGGCGCACCGCCGCGCTGCCCGGCAAGGCCAGCGAAGTCGCCGGCACTCCGCCCACGTTCTACGCGATCGTCGGCGGCAAGATCCACATCACCACCGATGGCGGCGCGAAATGGCGCGAGTCGTCGCTGCCTGGATTCCAGGGGCAGGCAGCGGCGCTCGGCGTCAGCGCGCAACATCCGGAGGTGGCCTACGTCACGTACGACGGATTGCGCGCACCGATCCGCACGACGAGCGGAGTCGCCAAAACCGTCGACGCCGGCGCGCACTGGGAGCCCGTGTATCAGAACGTGCGCGACGCGTGGCTGGCCGATCGCTTCGGCGCGGGATGGGCAGGCCTACCGTATGGAATCGGAGTCGCGCCCACCGCTCCAGACGTCGCGTATGCCACCGATTCGGGCCGCGTCGTGCGCACCGTCGACGGCGGCAAGACTTGGGATCCGGCGTACGCAAACCGCGCACCCGATGGCAACTGGACCACCAACGGCATCGACGTCACCACCTGCTACGGAGTCCACTTCGACCCTTTCGACGCCCGCCACATGTTCATCAGTTACACCGATATCGGACTCTTCGCGAGCGACGACGGGGGCGTAGGGTGGTACAGCGCGACGCGCAACGGCGTGCCCCGCCAATGGGTCAACACGACGTATTGGGTGGAGTTCGATCCCAAGGTCCGCGGCCGTGTGTGGGCGGCGATGAGCGGCACGCACGATCTGCCGCGCCCCAAGATGTGGCGCCGCAATTCGCCCGACACTTTCACCGGCGGCGTGACGCGCAGCGACGATGGCGGACGCACGTGGCGCGTGCAGAATAATGGCTTACCGCAGACCGCCGCCACTCACATCCTGCGCGATCCCTCGGGCGCGCTCTACGTCACAGGCTTCGGTCGCGGCGTCTTCAAATCCATCGATGACGGCGAACACTGGCAACTTAAGAACACGGGCATTGAGGGCGCCCAGCCCTTCGCGTGGCGCATCGTGCGCGATCCGAAGGGGACGCTCTACCTGATCGTCGCGCGACGCAGTGACGATGGCGGATACGGCAACGCCGGCGATGGCGCGCTCTATCGCTCCCTCGATGGCGCGGAGCACTGGACGCGCATCGCACTGCCGGCCGGCGTCAACGGACCGAACGGCATCGCGATCGACCCGCAGAATCCTGCGCGACTCTATCTCGCCGCCTGGGGACGCAGCGCGCGCGAGGGCGCGGAGGATGGCGGCATCTATCTTTCCACCGATGCCGGGGCCAAGTGGCGGCGCGTGCTCGCCGAAGACCAGCACGTCTACGATGTCACGCTCGACGAGAAAGATCCGCGCACGCTG
>JAOAPT010000171.1 GCA_025463045.1 Candidatus Solibacter sp. | reverse complement strand
GTAGGCCAGCCCGATATGGTCAGTTCGGTCGCCAACTACGGCTACACGGTCGATCCCAACGACACAACGAACAAGGAAATTCCCGTTCTGTGCGGCACGTCCAACGGCACCGATGCGAATAGCAATCCCACGTACCCGAATTCCTGCAACGCGACCCTGAGTTTCCCGCGTTTCGTCATCGCCGCCAACAACCGGCTTTTCATCGCCGATGGCGGTAACGACCGCGTCCTCGTCTTCAACACCATCCCCACCCAGAATGGCGCCACGGCGGATCTCGTCATCGGTCAGATCGGCGGCTCCGTCAACCAGGCTTCCGATGCGGCGGATTCGCTGCGCACTCCCATGTCCCTCGCCTGGGACGGCACCAATCTCTACGTCAGCGATTCCTACAATCGCCGGATCACGGTGTATTCGATGGGTGAGAACACGGTGCCCTACGCCGGCGTCCGCAACTCCGCGAGTCTCGATATCGTGGCCCGCGGACGCGTCACTCTCGCCGGAGGCATTCAGGCCGGCGACGTGATCAAGATCAACATCGGCGGCACCACTTCTATCGATAGCACCGGCGCCAGCACCGTCACCGGCGGCTCCGATTATAGCTATACGGTCCTCAAAGACGACACGCTGAGCACCATCGTCAACGCGGTCGCGGGACTCATCAATGCCGCCAATAGCAACGCTGGCGACGTCAACGTCTACGCCACTCCCGATATTACGACCAACGAAATTCTCCTGACCTCCCGCGTGCCCGGCGCCGCCGGTAACGCCGTCACTGTCACCGTTACCGTGACCGTCGCCACCGGTCAGACCACGGCGAGCCTGGTAGCTGCCGCGAGCGGCGCCACCCTGAGCGGCGGCGGCGATGCGGCATCCATCGCGCCCGGGAGCATCGTCTCCATTCTCGGCACCAATCTCTCCTTCCAGACGGCCTCCGCCGATCCGAACGCGAATACCTTTCCCACCAAACTGGGCGGCACCCAGGTTTACTTCAACGGCATTCCCGCTCCCGTGCAGTTCGTCTCCCCGACCAAGGTCAATGCCCAGGTGCCCTGGGAACTCGGCGATACCACCAGCATCAATGCGTACGTTCGCTCCGAGATGGGGGACGGCTCGGTGATCGTCACCACCCCCGTCGCCGTGACCATCGTGGCCGCCAACCCCGGAATTTACGCGCAGCCTGACACCGTGCCTTCGGTCGGCGTGGTCTACCACGCGTCGAGCAGCGCGACCGGTATCGTCTCCGTCGATGGCACCGCCACCGCGGGGAACGTCGCCACCGTCACGATCGAGGACCGCAGCTATACCTACACCGTGGCCAGCGGCGATACGCTCGATACCATCCGCGACGCCCTGGTCGCCCTCATCAATAGCGACCCTAAAGTGACCGCGACCGCCTCCGGCGTCTTCGATCGTATTCTGATCAAGGCTCGCGTCCAGGGGCCCGACGGTAATGGCATCGCGTACGGCGCGACGGCCGATGCCTCGGCTACCGTGATCATGACCGCCATCGGTACCTCGCTCTGCTGCGCCGCGGTCGCCAACACTCCGATCACTGCGGACAATCCCGCGACCCCCGGCGAGATGATCTACGTCTACGCCACGGGACTTGGCGTGCCGGTGCTGAACGATGGCAATAAGGACCTGATCCAGACGGGTGCGAAATACCCGGTTGGAGGCCCCGTGACCTCGCCCGCCAGTCCCGTCAATTCGATCGCCGGCGGCAAGACGGCCGACGTGATCTCTGCGACCCTGATGCCCGGAACGATCGGCGTCTACCAGGTGCTTCTGCACCTGAATCCGGATATCCCGACGGACGTTTTTACCCAGTTGACGATCGCGCAGGATATCTACGTCAGCAATATCGTCACCGTCCCGGTAGTCAATCCGACTCCGCCGGCCCAGTAGGACAGGCCCCAGAATCTGGCCCCAGGGTCTGTCCTTCGGTCAACTGGTGTAAATCTCGCGCACCATTTTCTGCACGCGGGCAGGAACCAACTGCTCCCACTCTTCTCCGCGTGCGATCCTTGCGCGAATCTCGCTCGCCGACACGTGATCGAGCGCGCATTCCAGTTCAAGCGCCGCGAAGGACGCCTGCTGGTGCTCCGGAGGACGGTATTCTCCCGATCGCGCGGCCACCAGAAAATCGAACTTCCGCAACATCCCGGCGAACGCCTCCGGATCGCCGTAGTCCCAGTTCGCGATCCGTTCCGCCGCGTCCCGCCCGCACAGGAAGCTCAACCGGATATCCCCGTAGGCCTGCCGGCACTCTTCCGCGATCTCCGCGAACAGTCCGCCTTCTGACGCGGCGATTGAAATACCGACACGTGTGTCCAACGCAAGACACAGCATATCGACGCGCTGGCTGAAACTCGCGCCCGAATAACTTTTGTGGGGGAAGGTGCGGGGGAGGATAAAAACCACCTCGTCGGCAACCGTTAGTGCAGCGTCGGCTAGCGCAACATGCGCCACGGTCACCGGATTGAAGGTTCCGGGAAACACCGCGAGGCGCTTAGGCTGGCCGGCCGCTCGCCGGAAGAACTCCATAATTACAAATTAATACAAATCGGCAGTGTGGCTGATTGCGTAATAACACCCTTCATTACCCTCGAACGAGGGGTATGAGCCTGGGGCGTTTTACGCTATCTGTCGAGGCCCCTAAATAGACAAAGGGCGCGGGATTTTACCCCGCGCCCTTTGTCGGTATTGAATCGATTTAAGCTGCGTTGGCCAGCAACTGGTCCATCGTATCGCCGGATTCGGTCTCGAATTCGTGGCGATCGGCGGCTTCCTGACACTTAATGCAGTACTTAGTCCACGGCACTGCTTCAAGCCGCTTCGGCTTAATGTCTTCCTCGCAGTGCATGCAAATGCCATAGCTGCCGTCAGCGACGCGTACCAGGGCGCCCTTCACATTCCGCAGCAGGTTGGACTCTCGGTCCAGGTTGCGAATCGCAAGCTCGCGTTCGCCCGCCAACTGCACCTCATCGATAGCGTCCGGGGTTTTTTCGATCGCGATGTCTTCCCGGTTACGGAGCCCGGCGGAGAGTTCCGCCTGTTTGGCTTCCAGCATCGCTTTGTATTTGTTGAGTTCGGTCTGAGTCATGGTTTCCATCTCCTTTTGAGCCGGAGTTTTTTCTTTTTATTTGTTATCTTTAGCGTGTTTTACTCGCCGCAACCATATAGACGGAGATTATTGCCAAAGGTTTCAACCCTTGAAGCCCCTCGTTGGGGCCATCCCTCGTCGTGTTGGCTGATTCGGCATCCGCACGGATTCTACTCTTAGCAATCGTACTGCCAAAGTCTTGCTGCCTCAAATTCGGCCGCCGCCAACCCGTTCTGCAGCCTCGTACGATACCTTATATCGGTCGAATGCTACTATTTCTCTTTAGCTAACGCGCAAATATTTGATGAACCGGCTCACGCGATTTTCGAAAGCCTCATATTACGCGCTCGCCGCCTGCCTGCTCTTCCTGCTTACTGGCTGGATGTTTCTGGCACGCCTGGGAATCCAGAACGACGAAGCCCTCTTCGCCAACGGCATTTTCAAGCCTTACGCGGTGGCCTCGGTGTTGCGAATCGGCCATTCCCGCCTGCCTTTGATGCTGATGAGCTATCTTGGCACCCTTAAATCCTGGATCTACCGGCCCGTATTCCAGCTCTTCGGCACAGGTGTGCACGCAATGCGCGCCCCTATGCTCCTTGCCGGCGTAGCCAGCGTCTGGCTCTTTTATCTCCTGCTCCGCCGTGTCGCGGGAAAGCGCGCAGCTATCATTGGATGCGCCCTGCTGGCTTCCGATTCACTCTACCTGCTTACCGTCTGCTTCGACTGGGGACCCGTTGCCCTTCAACATCTTCTGACGATTGCAGGCATGCTCCTGTTGGTCCGTTTCTATCAGGAGCGAACCCTCGGCTCGCTTGCCGGCGGCTGTTTTCTGCTTGGCCTCGTCATGTGGGACAAGGCTCTCGCGGTTTGGATCTTGGGCGGCCTCGGCGTGGCGGCACTTACCGTAATGCCCCGGCAAATTCTGCGCCTTTTCACGCTGCGCCGCGTCGCCGTTGCCGTTCTGTCATTCGCCCTGGGTGCCTTGCCGCTAATCATCTACAACGCTACCCACCAGTTTGTTACGTTTCGCGGCAATACGTCGTGGGATACCAGCGATATCGCGGGCAAAGCCCGCCTGCTCCGTGGCACCGCCGAAGGCAGCGCGCTCTTCGGCTGGCTCAACCTGGAGGACTGGCAAACCCCCCAGCCGCACGCCCCCAGCGGCGCCATTGAATCGGCATCTGCCAAGATTTCGGCAGTTGCCGGCCATACCCGTCACTCGCTGCTGTTCTACGCCTTTCTCCTGGCACTCCTCCTGACCCCGCTCGCCCGCGGTAACGCGCTTCGCGCCATCCTCTTCGCCCTCGTCACCATGATCGTCGCCTGGGCGCAGATGGCGATCACCGCAAACGCCGGCGGCAGCGTACATCACGCCATCCTGATCTGGCCGCTGCCCCAGATGGTGATCGCGATCGCCTTCGCCTCCGCATCGCGCCGCTTCGGAAGTGTCGGTATTCCGGCAGTGGCCGCCGTCCTCCTCGTCATGATGATTTCCGGCCTCCTCGTGACCAACGAGTACTTCGCCCTGATCGTCCGCAACGGCGGCTCGCAGAATTGGACCGACGCCATCTTCCGACTCTCCGATTACCTGCGCGGCACCGGCTCCAACAATATCTTCTGCGTCGACTGGGGCATGCTCGACAGCCTCCGCCTCCTCAGCCGCGGCAAACTGCCCCTCCGCGTCGGCATGGACCCGATCGGCAAACGCGAACTCACCGATGCCGACCGCGAATACCTCGACCGCATCATCTCCTCGCCCGGCAATCTCTTTCTCAATCACACGAAGGATTTCGAATTCTTCACGGGTGTGAACGATAAGCTAGTAAAATTTGCCGCGGCCGCCGGCTACCAGCGCGAACTCCTCACGACGATATCCGACAGCAACGGCCGTCCCGTCTATGAGGTGTATCGTTTTGTCCGCCCGCTGTCGACTTCTGCCCTGTAGTCACGACCGTGACTGTCAACCAGCGCCGACCGCCTTGCGGCGCGCGGCGCCGATCAAGCAACTCCGATCAAACTGTGTTCTCTCCGGCGCACGCTCCCGCGATTCGTGAGCGATTCGCCTCCGCACTCTCATCTTTTTCGCGATTCGCATTGCGCGTTCCTTCCCCCAAGGCTACAATCTCTACTGAGATACAGGTGATTCCCGACTGAAACCCAGATGCACACTTCCGTAAAAGGTGAATATGCGCTCCAGGCGATCTTCGATCTGGCTTCGCAGCGCTCCGGAGAACCAATCCGGATCGCCGATATCGCGCAGCGGCAGAAGATTCCCCAAAAGTTCCTCGAACTGATTCTCGCCAGCCTCAAACAGGCCGGCTTCGTGGAATCCCGCCGCGGCGCCGAAGGCGGTTATCTCCTCTCCCGCCCCGCCGATTCCCTCACCGTCGGCGAAGTCCTGCGCTACGTCGAAGGCCCACAGGGGAAGGGAAGAGGCCGCCGCAAAGGCACCTCCACTCCGTTCTCCGCAATGTGGGAGCAGGTCGACGCCGCCGTCAGCGGCGTAGTCGACAAGACCACCTTCGCCGACCTGCAGCGCACCTGGCAGGAACAACAGAACAAATACGTCTTGAACTGGGAGATTTAACTTTGCGCGTCTACGACGACAACTCGCTCAGCATCGGCCGCACCCCGCTGGTTCGCCTGAACAAAGTTACTGACGGCGGTAAAGCCACCATCCTCGCCAAAATCGAAGGCCGCAACCCCGCCTACAGCGTGAAGTGCCGGATCGGCGCGTCCATGGTCTGGGACGCCGAGAAGCGCGGGGTCCTGCACCCCGGAAAGGAACTTGTCGAACCGACCAGCGGGAACACCGGAATCGCCCTCGCCTTTGTCGCCGCCGCGCGCGGCTATCCGATCCACCTCACCATGCCCGAGACCATGTCGGTCGAACGGCGCAAGGTGCTCAAAGCGTTGGGCGCCAACCTCGTCCTCACGTCCGGCTCCGACGGCATGGCCGGTTCGATCGCCAAGGCCGAGGAGATGGTGGCCTCGGATCCGCGCCGCTACCTGCTGCTCCAGCAGTTCAAGAATCCCGCCAATCCCGAGGTCCATTTCCGCACCACCGGGCCCGAAATCTGGGAGGACACCGAAGGCACGATCGACGTGCTGGTCTCCGGCATCGGCACCGGCGGCACCATCAGCGGCGTCTCGCGCTACATCAAGAAGGATCGCGGCCGCAAAATGCTCAGCGTCGGCGTCGAACCGTTCAGTAGCCAGGTGCTCACCCAGCACTTCGCCGGCAAGCCGCTCAAACCCGGTCCGCATAAAATTCAGGGCATCGGCGCCGGGTTCATTCCCGAAACGCTGGATTTGAGTATGGTGGATCGCGTCGAGCTCATCACCAACGAGGAAGCCATCGAGATGGCTCGCCGCCTTGCGAAGGAAGAGGGGATCCTCAGCGGGATTTCCTGCGGCGCCGCCGCCGCGGTCGCCGTGCGCCTTGGGAAGTTACCGGAATTCGCCGGCAAAGTCATCGTTACCGTGCTTCCCGATGCGGCCGAACGATATCTGAGTACTAGTTTGTTTGAAGGTATGTTTGACGAGTAATAGGAAGAGTGAGTAGCGGGCGCGTTTGGGTGATAGGGGTGAGTGCGCCCGCTGTCGTAACGGGGATTTAATAAGAAGACGAGACCCCTTCCGGCGATGTTACAGTGACCGAAAAAATAACTCGCTAATTTTTGTAGCCCTTTGGAGTCATGAGGCAAGTCGCTTTATTTACGCTATGCTGCGCGGCTCTTTGGTCACAGGATCAACGGTCACAGGATCAACGGTCACAAGATCAGCCGCCCGTCGCCGCCCCGCCTCCCGCCGGCCCGCCCGTGCTCCGAAGTACCGGTAAGCCTATCATTGTGCCTTTCCAATGTAGCGATGAAGATATACATTCGGCCGGCCTGAGTTGTTCCGAACAGGACCCATGCCCGGTCTATCTCGAACTTGCCGAGCTGGATTCCACTGGCATTCGTCTTTTCGCCGCGGGTAACATACATACTTCGACCGCGACTCTTTACAGCATTCTGCTCGGCAGCGACGATAACGGAGTCACCTGGCGCGAAGTCCACGACCGCATCCGCGGAGCCGGGCTCGACCACCTCCAGTTCGCCGGCACCGACACCGGCTGGGTCAGCGGCATCTCGCTCACTCCCCTGCCGCAGGATCCGTTTCTCCTCCAGACCACCGACGGCGGGAAATCCTGGCGTCCGCATGCCATCTTTAACGAGCCCCGGTTCGGCGGAATTCAACAGTTCAACTTCGACGACAAGACCTCCGGCGCCCTGATCATCGATCACGGACCCGGCAGCGAAGGCGATCGCTACGAGCTCTACGAAACCAACGACGGCGGCGATACCTGGAACATCAAACAGACCAGTGTCAAACCCCTCCGTTTGAAGCTTCCCCCCGCTCCTCCCGCCCCCGAATGGCGCGTGCGCGCCGACGCCGCCACCAAGAGCTTCCAGCTCGAACATCGCCAGGGTCAGCGGTGGACCTCGCTCGCCGCTTTCGCCGTCAACCTCGGCGTCTGCAAGCCCGAATAGTCATGAATCTCAGTCCTCAATCAGACCCGCGACCGTTGTGGCGCGTCGTCGCTCTACTGCCCCGACGTGATCAAGCCCCGAACCCCCAATCGCAAGCGCGATCGTTCTCGCGCTTTAGCGAGCAAGCGAGCGCCCTCGCCCCGCTGCTCCAAGGCGATAAAGCCCCAAGCCCCCAATCGCACCCGCGACCGTCCTCGCGCTTTGGCGAGCAAGTGCGCGCCCTCGCCCCGCTGCCCAAGGATGCCCCGCTGCCCAAAGATGCTGAAGATCCGAGCCCCAATCGGAGCCGCGACCGTGAGGGAGCGGTGGCCCTCGTCGTCGACCTCCCCGCCCGCGCGGTTCGGCGGCAATCGCTCGCTAAGGCCCGCGGCTCGCATTGGAGTCCGATCGCCGCTTGCATCGGAACACTTCTCGTATTTTCCCTCTCCCTCAGCGCGCAGATGACCTTGGATCAGGCCGTACAAGACGCGTCCACCAGGTACCCCAACGTGCGCGTCTCGCTTGAACAGGCCGCCGCCGCAGCAGCCGCCGTCAACCTCGCCCGCACCGCCTTTCTGCCGCGCGCCGATCTCGGCGCCCAACTCAATCGCGCCACCCACAACAACATCTTCGGCCTCACATTACCCCAGGCCGGACTCTATCCCACGATCAGCGGCCCCGTGCTCCGCACCAACTCCATGGAAAGCGTCTGGGGCACAGCGGTCGGCGTGCTCGTCCAATGGGAGCCCTTCGATTTCGGCCTGCGCAAGGCCAACGTCGATGCCGCCGAGGCCGCGCGCGGCCGCGCCCAGGCGCAAATCGCCGTCACGCGCCTGCAGGCCGCCGCCGCCGCAGCCGATTCGTACCTGACGATACTCGCCGCACAGCAGACCGTCGCCGCCGCCCAAGCCGGCGTGGAGCGCGCCCGCGTGCTCGATCAAGTCGTCGGCACGCTCGTCAGGAATGAGCTCCGCCCCGGCGCCGAAGCCTCTCGCACCCGCGCCGAACTCGCCATCGCCGAGACGCAGTTGATCCAGGCCGAACAGGCCGTCGAAATCGCCCGCGCCAATCTCGCGCAGGTGCTCGGAGTGCCGCCCGCGAGCATCCAGGTCGCCCCCGGCAGACTCCTCGACCTGCCCGCCGAGTCGGCCGGACTCCCCGACGCCCCGCTCGCCGCACATCCCGTCATCGCCGCTCAGACCACCGCCATCGCCGAAGTCCAGGCGCGCGAAAAGGCGCTCGACCGCGCCTGGTATCCGCGCTTCAATCTGGAAGCCTCCGAGTACGCGCGCGGCACTGGCATCCAGCCTGATGGCTCGACCGGGAACGCCGCCAGCGGCCTTGGCCCCAACATCCAAAACTGGGCCGTCGGCATGACTGTGACCTTCCCGCTCGCCGACCTGCCGGGTCTCAAAGCCCGCAAGGAAATCGAGCGCGCCCACGAGCGCGCCGAACGCGCCCGCTACGATCAACTGGTGCAGGACTACAACGGCGAACTCGCCCGTGCCCGCGCCATCCTCTCCGGCGCCCGCCGCGTCGCCGCCAACATGCCGGTGCAACTCGAAGCCGCGCGCCAGGCCGAGGAGCAGGCCACCGCGCGCTACAAATCGGGCCTCGGCACCCTCATCGAAGTCGCCGAGACCCAGCGCCTCCACACCCAGGCCGAAATCGATTCTTCCCTCGCCCGCCTCAACATCTGGCGCGCCCTCCTCGGCCTCTCCATCGCTCAAGGCGACGTCTCATCGTTCGTCCAGCTGACAAGGTAGGAGGACAGGCATCCGGTGTGCATCCGGTGCTATTCCTGGTGACACCAAACCCCGGCGAGACCTTGAACGTGGTGTCGTTGGCAAGGGTCCAGGTGAACGGGGGCATTCAGTCCCGCAATGTGCGAGGCCATCATGAGCCGGCGAAGCTGGGCGAAGTGCCGATCAGCGGCTTCGGACCGCACGGCGCCACCCTCACGATGAACGATTTCCCGATACCGGTGTGTCTCACGGCCATCGCAATCATCGGGCCTCGCTGTATTTCGTCCGGGACACCCGGCAGAATGCGCGATCCACCGGGGACGTCCGCCTGGTGGACGCCGCGATCGCCAGCGCCTGCGCACCGATCTGTCACGATCACTGGAAGATGCCCGAAAGATACCAATTATGGATATCCCAAGCCCTCCCCCGCATTGCTGCGCAGTGCTGAAGGACCCACGCCGAAGATTCAGCGATCGAGGTGGAATGGAAAGGCCATGTGGGCGTCGATGCAGATGCCCGACAGCCAATCCGAGATGACGCTGACCTACCTCTACATCGTTCGCGCATCGTCCGCGGTACTCCTCACGAGACGATAAACGCCAGGTGTCCACTCGATCCATCAAGTGACGGCGAAAGCGGGATTCTCCACGAATACTTCGATTGGAAGAGGATGAGTGATTACGTAGCTTCCGTAATTCTGGTCATGGTGATCAGGCTGTACTCCGCCCTTCGCATCTTTCGCACGGGCGAGCAGAGTGTATTTTCCCGGCTGCTTCGGCGTCAACCAATCGAACTTCCAACGTCGCCATGCATGCCGTTGCACAGGGTCCAGAAATTCTGCCTCGCCCCAGGATCGGCCACCGTCCGTACTCACGGCGATCTCAGTCACCTCAGTCTCGCCCGCCCATGCGGATCCAAACACTGTGCATACCTGGTTCCCTGCCAGGGTCTCGTAAACGCGTGGCCGGGCGATCTCGGACTTCAGCTTGATTTCTCCCAACGCACTGCGTACGGGCCTTCCATCCAGATAATCCCAATAAGCGTAGTCCGACGTCTGCCAGTAACCTTGAAACGGCTCTCGTACTACTTGGATTTGCGTCAACCATTTGACGGACGCCATTCCATAGTGACCGGGCACAATCGCGCGCACCGGATAGCCGTGGTCAGGCGAAAGGTCACGGCCATTCATCTGATAAGCGATCAACACTTCCTGCTGGATTGCTTTGTTTCTGGGCAAGCTGCGGGCGTATGAGATCGCAACCGGAGGCACAGGTGGCTCTTTCGGCGTTCCGCGATCAGCTCCTTCGAGCACGATCTCAAAACCGTCTCCTTCGATGCCGGCGCGCTCCAACAAAGCCGCCAGAGGTACCCCGGTCCACTCCGCATTGCCGACTGCGCCGAGCTCCCACTGTGCTCCGTCAACCTGCGGGACAAGGAAGACGCGACTATTGCCCGCGCACTCCAATACGGCAACCCGCGTCTCAGAGGGCATGTCCCGCAATTCTTGGTAGTTCATATAGAACGGATTCCTAACCGCGCCATGGATGTGCAGTTGGTAAGTGCCGGGGTCTATCGTTGGTACCGGGAAGTGACTGCGTATGTAGAACAACTCCGTTGGAGTGAGAAACGAGTCAACGTCACTGAAGGGAGTCTCCAGGTTCTTGGGCTCGTTCTGCCGAATGATCAGGCCCGAAGAGGATTGCCACGCTTTGTGAGCGTCGTTTTTGAAGTGGGAAAGCACCGCCAGAAACTCCTCTATTTACTCAATAAGAGCAATCCGTTTGCCATTGACTACTTGCCGTCGCCCACACGCCCGAAAGCCGCAGAGCCATCAAAACGTCAAACCGGTGTCCGACGGAAGACAGGTGTCGACGGAGTGACACGTAAACGTCGTCAAAGTCTTGTCAGAATTACTGCAACTCGATCACCTGTCACTAACTCGGTTCGAGGTGCGCGTGGCGGATCAATTGCCAGTAACTCCGATGATGGACCGCTGACCGTGTCTCTGAGAGACGGCGTCAGGAGCACTGCTTGGAAATGCCGCAACTCGATTGTCAGACGCGCGCTCGCGACCACCTGGCGAATGAGCGCACGTTTCTGGCCTGGGTACGCACTGGGGTGGCGGTGGTCGTATTCGGGTTCGCAATCGGACGTTTTGCGATCGCGATCCGGGAGTTTGCGAAAGCGGAGGACCATCCGGAAGGCACCGTGGCTACCTCCGTGCGTTTCGGGTTGGCGGCGATTGTTACCGGCATCGTTTTGGTGTTTGCTGCTTTGAAGCGCTACCGGCGAACACGCGCACAACTCGACGCCGGGAAATTCGAACCCGCCGGCCCCCTCATCGATCTCGTGGCTATATTTACTATGTTGTTCGGGCTCGCTCTGGGCGCGTTTCTGGTATACATCCAGGTCGTGCACTGAATCCTCTCGTCAGGCCTTTCGAGGGAAGTGTTGCGCACCGGAACGCCGCGGCAGTCTGGGAGCGCCGCGCCTTCAGACCACTGGGAAGATCTTGATTCCCCGCCGCGAGTACGCAAGGCAGCCGTGCTGGCGAAGTCCATTCACGGCGAATTGCCCGGCTTTCCAGCGCCGGATCTTGGTGGGCGGCTTTATCCCGCTTACCTTCTCCAGGAAGTCGAACAGGCTCTCCAACCGCAGATGGCGTACTTGCTGCTGCGATGCGTGCGCGGGCAGCAGAACGGCTGCGCGGTCTTCTCCCAAAGGAGTTCAGCACCATCGAGAGGGCGCAACGGACGGCTTGAGTCCGCGGTGATCTTGACGGACACCGGCTACTCGGCAGCCAGCCACCACCGTCGTCACCGGCACTTTCCATTGCGCCGCGATGTTGCGCCACGACATCCCGGCCTTGCGCAGTCGCACCGCTTCATCGCGCCGGAACACGCGCTTTGGCCCCCACGGTTTGCCGTTCGTCCAGGCAGCCTTGACGCCCGCTACTTGCGTGTGGTTTCCCCGATGGCGCATCTTATGGGACGCGAGTGCGAAATGCAAAGGGCCGCTGTCGGCCCTTCTAAAGAAATTTCAGTTCTTTTGGCTCTGCACATCACAACAATCGCGAGTCATCGTAGAAGCATCTGCCGCAAAGTAGGCGTACATTCAACCGCCGGGCTGATCCACTATGCTGTTGCCCGCTACGCCTCGCGTTCGGGTGTCGAGGTACGTTCTCACTGAAGCAGCGGGCCGTCAAACATCTGCTGAGCCGGATTCCGTTTACTAATCTCGACGACCGGGCATCCTGCCACGCTATTAGCTGGACCGCGGATTGAACTGGAAACAGACCGCGAAAGTCTTCCCCCGGTGCTCGATGAAGATGCGCACTTTGGTGGACAGCCGGCGGCTAATTCGAAGCGAGTCAGAAGACGTAGGACAACCTTCTCTGAGTTCTGCGGCGAAGAGCCATGCTGGCTCCTGGACTCCAGCCTGTCCAGCCCGGCTTGCGCCGCCCCCTTACCCCACCGTCATCGTCACGCCCGACTGCGTGCTCGACCCGCCCACCTGCGCGATCACCGGGTATGTGCCGTTCGCCAGTGAAGGCACCGTCACATTGATCTGATACAGTCCCGCCCCCACCATCCCCGCGTACGAAACCACCGCAGGCGCGCCGCCGATCCTCACCGCCACCATGCCCGTCACCGGCGCCGATCCCGAGAACACCGTCCCTGGAGCCACCGCCGGCGACGTCGGACCGAAGCCCGTGCCATACAACTCCACCACATCGCCTGGTTTGAACGGACCCGCCGGCACCGCCGCCGCCACGCCGGAGCTCGCAAAGAACGCCGGCGCCACGTCCAGCAGCGCCGCGCTGCCCGCCGCCGACGTTCCCGCCGCGTTCGTCACCGTCACGGCCACCGGGCCCCGATTCGTATCCGCCGGCATCAGCACATTCACCTGCGTGGGACTCACGTAATAAACGAACGCAGCCTGATTGTCGATGTTCACCGTGACTCCGCCCAAACTCGTCGGCAGCGTCCCGTTCACGATATCGGTGGGCGCAAGCGATCGCGTTGCCGACGCCAGATTCTGTCCGAAGATCGCCACCCAAGACCCCGCGTCAATGCCCCGCGCGAAGCTCGCCGCGTTCACCACCGCGCTCACCGAGGGCGCAGCGGCAGCCGCCGTCTTCAGGTTCACCCCGATCGTCGCCACCGCCGAATATCCCACCGCCCTCTGCGTCACCGCCGCATAAACCACCGCCCCGTTATTCGTCCCCGTGACCACCATATCGTTCGTATTCCGCGTATCGCGGGCCCGCCGCGTATTGTACGGCGCCAGCGTGAACACCGTATCGGTCAGGCTGTCGTCGAAAAATATCTGGTCGACGAATTCGCCGATCTTGGTGGTCCCCGAGTAAGTCCGTATGCGCACGTGGATGTGCACGGTGCGCCCGCTGTACCAGCCCGGATAGATCGTCGTGAACTGCACGCTCCCCGTATCGTCGGTCGTCTGGTAGCCGCGCAGGTATTTGTGCCCGGTGCTGCTATTCGCCGCCTCGTCCGAGTACGTCCCGCCCGCATCGCAATGCCACACGTCGACCCGCGCCCCGGTGAGCGCCGTGCACGACCCGCCGGAGACGTTCTGCACGTTGATCGTCAGGTTGAGCAGCTCTCCCAGCCGGATCGAACCGTCCGCCGGATCCACCCGGATATCGGAGCGATTCAGGTTCTCCTCCACCCAGTAAGGTCCTTCGGTTTGCGCACCCGCCAGATTCACGCAGGTCGCCGCGTCCACGTCGCGCCCCGCGATCCGGGCGCCAATCAGTGCCGCGCCGGCGCCGCCCAGAAGCGCCAGCGTCCGCCGGCGGTTGAGCGGCGCCATGATAAATGTCCGGTCTTTCGTAAGCTTCATCCTGAATTCCTTCTTTCGGCGTCCTGCGCGGCATCCTGTCGCCCCCACCCGGTTCCCGCACCGTGCATTGTGCGGCTTTTTGCCCTCAAAACGCTGCCTGGCGCCTCAATACACGTGATGATTGCAGTTTCCGTGCCGATCCTCGCCAACACCTAAAGCATTCACGCGACTCATCCGATAAGACCCTTGTTGCTGACCACTCTATGCTTTCAATCATCGGAATCGTAATCGTCTTAGGAGCCATCGCGGCCGGCTACGTGATGGAGCACGGCAAATTTCTGGTGCTCTTCCAGCCGGCTGAACTCGTGATCATTTTCGGAGCGGCGATCGGAACAGTCGTCATTGCCAATCCGTTGCCGGTCCTGACGCAGATCGGTAAGGGTCTGATCGGCGTATTCACCGGAAGCCAGTTCACGAAGGCGCGCTACCTCGAGACCTTGAAAATGCTGTATGAGCTGTTCTCCCTGGCGCGCAAAGCCGGGACCGCGAAACTGGAGGAAGAGGTCGATACCCCCGAAAAAGGCCAGGTGTTTAGCAAATATCCGAGGTTCATCGCGACGCATCACGCCTTGCACTTCCTCTGCGACACCCTGCGCATGGCGGTGACCGGCGGCGTGGATCCGCTGGAGATCGATTCCATGATGGAAGCCGATCTCGAGGTCCACCACCACGAAGCCACCCAGCCGATCGCCGCGCTCAGCACCATGGCGGACGCTCTCCCCGGCCTCGGCATCGTCGCCGCGGTACTCGGCGTCGTGCTCACCATGGGCGCGTTGGGCGGTCCGAAGGAAGCGATCGGCGAGAAGGTCGCTGCCGCCTTGGTTGGTACGTTTCTGGGCATCCTGCTTTGCTATGGGATCTTCGGACCCCTGGCGACCGCGATGGGCAAGAACGTCGAGTCCGAGGCGCAATACTACGGCGTATTGCGCATGGCCGCGCTCGGCTTTGTGAAGGAACTCAGCCCGATGCTGGCCGTGGAAATGGCGCGCCGGTCGATTCCCGGCGGGGTGCGTCCCACGTTCCAGGAAATGGAAGGCGCTTGTCGCGGCGGTGGCGCGGTAGCGTCGAAGGCGGCATAAGCCATGGCTACGGAACCCGACGCAGCCTCCACTCCGATCGCCTCTCCGCCGCGGCCCATCTACGTCATCAAAAGGAAGAAGGTGGTTCACGGCGGCCACCATGGAGGAGCCTGGAAGGTCGCCTATGCCGATTTCGTCACCGCGATGATGGCGCTGTTCATCGTCCTCTGGCTGATGAGCGCCGACGAGAAAGTGAAGGAGGCCGTCAGCGCGTTCTTCAACGATCCCAGCGGTTCCGGCAAACTCACCGGGACGAGTGTCGCGGGCGCCGGTAACGCCATCGAACTGCCGAAAGAGGACATGAGCAAACTGCGCGAGAAAATCGAGCAGGCGCTCAAGACCATACCCAATTTCCGCGACATGAAGGACCACGTTGAAATAACCATCACCTCGGACGGCCTCCGCATCGAACTGCTCGAAACCGATGCCGGCATGTTCTTCGAGTCCGGACGCCCGCTGCCTTCCGCAAGCGGTACGGAACTGCTCAAGCGCCTGGCGCAGGAACTCGCCAAACTGCCCAATCACCTGTTAATTGAGGGTCACACCGACGCCAAACCGTTTGTCGGCGATACGTGGTATAGCAACTGGGAACTCTCCAGTGACCGCGCCAATTCGGCCCGCCGCATCATGGAACTCAATGGCATCCGCATTGAGCAGATAGCCCAGGTCCGCGGCTTCGCCGACCGCCAGCTACGCCATCCCGAAGCTCCGCAAAGTGCCTCCAACCGCCGGATCTCCGTCATCGTCCAGTACCTGGAGACCCCGTCAGGCGCCGCCGCGCCGGAAGCAAAGAGAGAGGGGAAAAAAGAGGAGAAGCCCGCGCCCAAGAAGGCCAAAAAGTAGCTTTTCTCTGCGTGTTTTTCACTGCGTCTCTGCGCGAACTCTTCGCCTGCATGTATTCAGGAATCCGAGCACGCCCGCCGTCCACAGCAGGACGACCTTCTTATCTCAAGTCCGCTGCTTCGCCGATCGCCAGCCACGTCATCGTCCAGTACCTGGAGACCCCGCCAGGCCCGGCCCCGTCGGAAGGAAAAAAGGCCTACATGTACTCAGGAATCTCGATCCCGAGCACGCCCGCC
>JAOAPT010000273.1 GCA_025463045.1 Candidatus Solibacter sp. | reverse complement strand
GTCCTCGCAAGATTGGACACTCGCACCACGGAAAAGTTCCCGCCGCATTTTCTAGCCGTGTTTTCCCGACGTGATACTCTAGCCGCTATGTCCAAACCCGTTGTGCACTTCGAGATCGGCTGCGCGGACACCGCCAAAGCCAACGCATTCTACGGCCCGCTCTTCGGCTGGAGCACCGCGCAGATGGGCCCGGCGTTGATGATTCAGACCGGCGCCAAAGAAGGCATTCAGGGCCACTTCACCGCCCTCGGCCACGAGCCGCACCACTACACCATCTTCTACGTGCAGGTGGACGACATCGCCGAACACCTGACGAAGGCCGAAGCGTTAGGCGGCAAAGTAGTCGTGCCGAAAGTCGACATTCCGAATTACGGAAGCTTCGCATGGCTCGGCGATCCCGATGGCAATGTCGTCGGCTTGTGGACTCCCGCGGCGCAATAGGCGGAGTGGCCGCCGTGACGTCCACTCCGCAACCTCGCCCTAGAACGCGCCCGCGAGGATAACGGACGCGCCGTTGGAGACCGTTACCATATCGCCGGAGACGATGGCCGGCACCATCGCCCCGTTCTGCGCCTCCAGTTCGAGTTCACTCTCGCCCGTGATTCCCAGAGTGATCGTACCCACCGTCGTGGAAACGCCCGCATGAACAATTGCCACGGTCAGCACGGTGCCCGCGGGAAGATTCACGTTCTCCACTTCTACATTCAGCCGCGTGCGGCCTGTCTCGCTTCGGAAATCGGCGTTACCTTCCGGCTTCTTGCCTTGGATGGCCGCGCCGGCGAGCGTCGTTCTCAGGCGCACCTGGGCGGCCTGGTTGTTGTTGCCCTGGCCCGATCCGCCCTTGTGTCCATCTTCGGCGCGAATCGCCACGCTCCCCATCATTAAGGCGGCGACCGCCAGCGTCAAAAACGTTCTGAGTGTCGTTTTCATTTGCTGATCCTTTAATCTGAATTCGCCACAAATTGGCGTCATCAGTTGTGACCTGCCCGCAAGGTCGCGCGGAACAGCAACCAGGATTGTCCCGCTCGGCTCGCGTGCTGATCCGCACCTCTCGCCGCACGTGGATCGTCACCGCCCGCCGTCGATGCGAAGCGTCCTGATGGCCCGACGAATTGATCACGCGCCCGTAACCGCACCCCCCTCACGTTAAACTGGAATTTGGAGCCTTCCACTTGAAAAAACTGCTGCTCGTGCTGCTGCTGGCTGGTTTGGCGGCAGTCATCGTCTGGGGCGTTCTGCGCAAAAACGAGCCCCCGAAAGTCGCCTTCGCGCGTGCCAAACGCCAGACCCTGGTGAGCACCCTGCCGACCAACGGCAAAGTCGAGCCCTTTGCGTGGCAGCCGGTGCGCGCCGAGACATCGGGCGTGGTCAGCCGCGTCTTCGTGGAAGACGGCCAGACCGTGCCGGCCGGCGCCCTGATGGCGACGATCAGCGATCCCACGCTGCAGGGCGAAATCGAAGCCGCGCAGGCGAAAGTCGGCGAAGCGCGCGCCAATCTCAACGCACTCGAGGCCGGAGGCAAGCCCGCCGAGTTCACCGAGATCGAAAACAATCTCGCCCGCGCGCGTTTCGATCTTGCGCAGGCGAAAAAGACCGCCGCCTCGCTCGAGCGCCTCGTCGAACAGCACGCCGCCACCCAGCAGGAGCTCGACGCCGCGCGCGAGAAGGTGCAGCAGTACGAGCTCGAAATCGCCGGCCTCGACAAACGCCGCGGATCTCTCGTCGCCCCGCATGACGTCGCCGCCGCACGCGCCCGCCTCGCCGACGCCGAATCCGCCGTGCGTCTCGCGCAGCAGCGCGGCGCCCTTTCCGCGGTCCACGCGCCGATGGCCGGCACCGTCTACGGCCGCGAAATTCGTCAGGGCTCTTACGTCAACGCCGGCGATCTCATCGCCAACATCGGCCGCATGGACCAGCTCCGCGTTCGCGTCTATGTCGACGAGCCCGAGCTCGGCCGCGTCGCCGAAGGCCAGCCCGTCACCATCACCTGGGACGCGCTGCCCGGCCGCCAGTGGAAGGGCAAAGTCGAAAAGACGCCCGTCGCCATCCAGGCGCTCGGTTCGCGCCAGGTCGGCGAAGTCATCTGCGCCATCGATAACGAAGGCCGCGTGCTCATCCCCGGCACCAATGTCAACGCCGAGATCCGCACCGCCGTCGTCGACAACGCTCTCGTCATCCCCAAGGAGACGCTCCGCCACGACGCGCACGGCGATTATGTATTCGCGCTCAAAGGAGACACCATCGAGCGTCGTGCCGTGAAGAAGGGCGCGTCGAGCATCACCCAGGTGCAGATCGTGGAAGGGCTGTCCGATTCGGACGCAATCGCACTTCCGGCCGATATTCCGCTAAAGGCCGGCGACCACGTCAGCGCCACGATGTAGAATAGCAACTTAAATGTCTCAAACCGGAACAACTTCGGGCGTCTCTGCCGGCGGGCAGAATTACGCATGGTACCGCGAGCTTACCCGCTACCATTGGTTCGTGCTGAGCGTCGCCAGCATGGGTTGGATGTTCGACACGATGGCGCAGCAGTTGTTCAACCTCGCACGCAAACCGGCGATCAAGGAACTGCTCGGCCCGGGCGCGACCAATGCCACCATCGATCAGCAGGCCGCATGGGCCACGTCGATCTTCATGATCGGCTGGGCGATTGGCGGCGTCTTCTTCGGCATCCTCGGCGATCGCCTGGGGCGAGCCAAGACGATGACCATCACCATCCTCAGCTACACCGTGTTCACCGGTCTGAGCGTACTCTCCACCAGCGTGTGGGACTTCAATATTTATCGCTTCCTCTGCGGCCTCGGAGTCGGTGGACAGTTCGCCGTCGGCGTGGCACTCGTCGCCGAAGTCGTTCCGCAGCGCGCCCGCCCCTACGCGCTCGGCTTCGTGCAGGCGGCCTCCGCGATCGGCAATATGATGGCGGCGCTCACCGGCATTCTCGTCGGCCAGATGGAAATCGCCGGCACCATCACCGGCGCATGGCGCTGGGAATTTCTCGCGGGCGCCATCCCCGCCCCGCTCGCCTTCGTCGTCTTCAAGAAACTGAAGGAGCCCGAGCAGTGGCTCAAGGCCCGCGACGAAAAGAAAAAGATGGGCTCGTATAGCGAGCTCTTTAACGATCCGCGCTGGCGCAAGAATGCGACCGTCGGCTTTCTGCTCGCCTTCGCCGGAGTCGTCGGACTCTGGGGCATCGGATTCTTCAGCTACGATCTCTTCCGCCCCGTTCTCGAGCGCACCTTCGCCGCGCAGGGACTCGCCGGCAAGGCGCTCTCCGGCAAAGTCACCACCTGGATCGGCATCACGTCGCTGCTGCAAAATATCGGCTGCTTCTTCGGCATCTACGCTTTCACTTACCTCACGCATTACACTGGCCGTAAGAAGGCCTTTGCCATCGCGTTCCTCGCCGCGATGGGCATGACCGCGTACACCTTCTGGAATCTCAAACAGATCAGCGATATCTTCTGGATGATCCCGTTGATGGGCTTCGCGCAGCTTTCGCTCTTCGGCGGCTACTCCATCTATCTCGCCGAGTTGTTCCCCACGCGCCTCCGCAGCACCGGCACCAGCTTCTGCTACAACGTCGGACGCTTCGCCGCCGCCGCCGGCCCCTTCACGCTCGGTTACCTGACGAAGGATGTCTTCGGCGGTTATGCCGAACCCATGCGCTACGCCGGCGTGACCATGAGCCTCGTCTTCCTCGTCGGCCTCGCCGCGCTCCCCTTCGCCCCAGAGACGAAGGGCAAGCCGCTACCCGAATAGAGGATAATTTCACGCCGCGACCTCGCCTTCAACCGACCCGCGACCTCGCCTTTAATCCGAGCCGCGACCGTTAGGGAGCGGTGGTCCTGGTGAACCCCATTCGTGACCTACCTAATCACTTTCGCCTGCTACGGAAGTCACATCCACGGCAACGAATCCGGCTCAGTCGACCTCGGGCACAATGCACCGCGAACGCCATTCCTACAAGGCGACTCCTGGCGCGCCGCCACTGAGAGCGACCTCATGGATCAGCCGCCTTATCACCTGGACTCACTACGTCGCGATGCAGTCCTCGAAGCAATTCACGAAGTCTGCACGTATCGAGGCTGGAGTCTGCTCGCCGCCCATGTGCGAACCAATCACGTCCACACCGTGGTCGATGCCGAGGCTGAACCGGAGCGGGTGATGGCAGATTTCAAGACTTATGCGAGTCGTCGACTGAATCGAATGCGCGTGGACGATTCAGGACGCAAACGCTGGGCACGCCACGGTAGCACGCGTTGGCTCTGGAACCCAATGAACGTTTCCGCAGCCGTTCAATACGTCGTCGCCGAACAAGGCGAACCCATGAGCATGTTCAACTCTCACGACGTTTAGTCGCAACGGACACACGCATTCACAACGAACACACGCATTCGCAACCAACACACGCATTCACAACGAACACACGCCTTCGCAACCAACACACGCCTTCGCAACCAACACACGCATTCGCAACGAACATACGCATTCGCAACGAACACACGCATTCGCAACCAACACACGCATTCGCAACCAACACACGCATTCGCAACCAACACACGCATTCGCAACGAACACACGCATTCGCAACGAACACACGCATTCGCAACGAACACACTTAACCGAGCCGCGACCGTGAGGGAGCGGTGGTCCCCCGCGGGCACAGCCGAAGAGGGCCACCGCTCCCTCACGATCTCTGCGTACTCACACAATTTTCAATTATTGACTCACGCCCTTGGCGTGCTCGCGCCCCATCTCGGTTTGCAGCCTTACCAGCGCCGCATGAGCTTCCTGCGCGCGGATCGTTCGTTGATCGCTCTCGCCATGGCACGCCAACATCAGTTGGGCGATTTGCTTGGCCTGCTCCGCCATCACCCCAACATCTTCGTTGGTTTGTCGCAGTTGTTCAATCGTGGGCGGGTACCGATCCTGCATATATGTGAAATTTTACCCTAATTCTTAGGCTGACTGGACAACAATATCAGACTTTCCAAAACGCGCGCCCGCTGCGCCTCACTCAGCACCAGATACCGATGCCGTCCCGCCGCGTCCGCCTGAAACTGCGTCACGCCCTTCTCGTCCGACGTAATTCGCCCTCGCGGCGATAGTCCGAAATACCCGGCGTCCGGCCGCACCCCGTACAGCACCGCCGTCAGATCCCACGTCGGACGGTCGTACGGCATCTTCTGATAATTGCGATACGCCTCCGCCACCGGATGATCGCTCGCCCAAGCGAAGTCCCTCTCGATCGCCGCCGCCGGAAACAACAGCGCCTGCCCAATCTCGAAGCCGCTCACCACCATCTCGCCCGGCCATCGCTCGAACAGCTTGCGCGCGCTCGCCGGATCGCGCTGCACGTTGAACTCCGCCTTCGCCTGCGCAAAATTCCCCGCCATCACCGACAGCAATTTCACCTTCCGCCGCATCAACGCCACGTCCGCCGGGTCATCCAACAGCCGCGCGAGATTCGTGCTGAACCCGACCTGCACGATCACCACGCTCCCATCCCGCTCCGCCGCCAGCAGCCTGCGAATCAGCCCGACCGCCTCCGGAGCCTCCGCGGCGCTCGCCAGACGCCGTGGATATACCAGCGCGCCATCCGCCCTCCGGCGCTCCGCCGGAACCTGAATCATCCTGCTGTTCTCCGGCGTCACCCCGCCCTTCACCATCCCCACCGGAATCTGCGCGCGCCCGTAAAACGTATTCACCAGATCGACATATACCGGCGCCCACGGGTTGTCCTTCGTAATCGTCACGCCGATCAGCCGGCACTCCCCGCGGCTCTCCAGCGCATGCAGCATCGCAAGCGCGAGCGCGTCATCCACATCGTTCCCCATATCGGTGTCGAAGATGACCGGAACGGCCTGGGCGGCGGCAACCGACGCTAACACGAAAAGTGCAATCAGCACTACAGCGATTCTCTTCACGACGCCAAAGTACCACACGTTACAATAGGCACAGTATGCCCTCCCCGATCTCCCGCCGCCTCGCCCTCCTCCTGCTCGCTTGCGCGCCGCTCGCGGCCGAGGTGCGGACCCTCACCATCCTCCACACTAACGACCTGCACGCGCGCCTCATGCCGCTTGACAACAAGCACGGCGGCTTCGCCTACCTCGCCACCGTCATCCGCCGCGAACGCGCCAACTGCACCGATTGCATCCTGCTCAACGCCGGCGACGTCGCACAAGGCACACCAGTGTCCACCATATTCCACGGACTCCCCGCCTTCGAAGTCGCCAACCTCTTCGGCTACGATGCCGCCACCATCGGCAATCACGATTTCGACTACGGCTGGATGCAGACGCGCAAATTCGTCGACATCGCCAACTACCCCATCGTCTCCGCCAACCTCGTCGGCGCCAAGGGCGAACCCTTCGTCAAGCCCTACGTCATCCTCAAAGTCAATGGACTCCGCGTCGCCATCATCGGCGCCATGACCGACGAGTTGAATACCCTCACCATCCCCAAAGCGATCGCTCCCTGGCACACGCTGCCCGTCGTCGAGACCGCGAAAAAGTACGCCGCCGAGTTGAAGAGCCAAAGCGACCTGATTATCCTGCTTGGCCACATCACTCCGAAGGAAGAACTCCAGTTCCTCGAAACCGCCACCGATATTCCCGTGCTCGTCACCGGCCACGCCCACAGCGGCATCCCGCAGCCTCTGACGAAGGACGGCCGCATCCTGGTCCGCGTCAAAGGCTACGCCGAAGAACTCGGCCGCCTCGAACTCAAGGTCGATACCGAAACCAAGGCCGTCGTCTCCTCCACATGGAAACACATCCTCGTCGACTCCACTACCGTCAAGCCCGCCGAGGATGTCGCCAAAGTCGTCAAGCGCTGGGAAGATGAAGTCAGCGCGCGCGTCGATCAGCCGCTCGCCGTCACCGCCCACGCCTTCGATAAGCGCGCAGTGAAGAGCCTCATCGAGCAGGCCATGTGCGAAATGACCGGTGCC
>JAOAPT010000270.1 GCA_025463045.1 Candidatus Solibacter sp. | reverse complement strand
TTATGTGCCCTCGGCGGGAGAAGCATGGAACAGTCTGCAGACCCTCAACCACCAGGTCACTCTCGGATGGTTCATTCGCGCGTTGCATGTTTGGGGCTCTAATTTCATGGTCGCGATTGTCCTGATCCACATGGTGCAGGTCTTTCTCTTTGGAGCTTACAAATTCCCCAGGGAGCTGACCTGGCTCGTGGGCGTCCTTCTGCTCTTGCTGACCCTCGGCATGGCCTTCACAGGCCAGGTCCTGCGATTCGATCAGGATGCATATTGGGGATTGGGCATCGGCGCTTCGATCGCCAGCCGTGTACCTGTCGTCGGGCCGGCGATTGTGCATCTCCTCTTGGGAGGGCCCATCATCGCGGGCGCCACCCTGTCGCGCTTCTTCGCTCTCCACGTCTTCGTCATCCCAGGATCGCTGATCGCCTTCGTTGGCCTGCACCTGCTGTTGGTGCTGAAACTCGGGATCAACGAATGGCCGATGCCGGGACGAATCGTTCGCCGGGCTACCTACCTGCGGGAATATCACGACATGACCCGCAACGATGGCATCCCGTTCGTGCCCGGCGCAGTGGCGAAGGATCTGTTTTTCTCCGGTTTCGTTCTGCTCTGTATCGCTGCGTGTGCCGCATATTTCGGCCCCTTCGGACCGAGCGGCCAGCCGGATCCCACGATCATCCAGACAGCGCCGCGGCCGGACTACTTTTTTCTCTGGCTCTACGCCGTGCTATCCCTGCTTCCACCCTCGATGGAAACTCCGGTGTTGCTGATCGGGCCGGTGATCGCGCTAGTCGCACTCGTCGCACTTCCGTTTTTCTCGGGTGAAGGCGAGAAGAGCTGGAAGCGACGCCCGATAGCGGTGCTTACGATTCTGCTCGTGGCGGTGGCCCTCGGCACGTTCACACATCTTGCCGGCTACGCGCCCTGGAGTCCAGCGATGGATGCCTGGAGCAGCGAACCAATTCCGTCCCGATACCTGAAAGGTCGTACACCTCTTGAAAGGCAAGGGGCACTCGTCTTTCAAGCCAAGCAGTGTCACAACTGCCACGCGCTGGGCGGCGCGGGAGGGCAGCGCGGGCCAGAGTTGGATCGCGTCGCGGTGCAGCTTACGCCCGATCAACTCATTCGCCAGGTAATTCAGGGCGGCGGCAACATGCCGGCCTATGGAAAAAACCTGAGTCCCGCGGAAACGACTGCGCTCGTGGCCTTTCTCGAGACGCTTCACCCGGCCGGACAGCCGCCGGCGCGCGACGCTTCACTCCGATGAGGCATGCGGCGTTCATCACCGGAGTACTTGCTTTGTGGGCCGCTGTGGGATCTCCCCTCGCGGCTCTCGACCATCACCTGCTCACCTTCCACATGGTGCAGCATCTTCTTCTTATGACAGTGGCCGCTCCCTTGATTCTGATAGGAGCGCCGCGGGTAACATCGGTCCACCTCCCCGTGCAACCCGTGTTCTGCTGGCTCGCATCCTCAGCCGTCGTTATCGCGTGGCATGTCCCAGCCCTCTTCGAGCTCGGGATGCACTCCGTCGGCTGGCACGCAATCGAGCAAGCCAGCTTCTTCGCGGCCGGCCTTCTATTTTGGTTGCCGGTGATCCAACCCGATCCGGGTGTCCCCGGGTGGCGCATTCCTCTGTACCTTTTCCTGGCGACGCTGCCGTGCGACGCGCTGTCCGCATTCCTTACATTTTGTAACCGCGTGATCTACCCGCACTACCTGTCCGCGCACCGGCACTTCGGCATTTCGCCGCTCGCGGACCAGGAATGCGCGGGCGCCCTGATGTGGGTCTGGGTAACATTCGCCTATCTTGTCCCCGCGGCCGCGATCACAATCCGGATGCTCTCGCCACAGCAGGCTGCCCCTGGCCCGGCAATCATTTTCGAGCCGGCGAGTACCCGTCGGTAAGACTCTTGAGAAACTCCACCAATTGGTCTTCCTGCGTCTCGCTCAACTTCAAATTGCCAAGTTGCTTCCGATTCATCGTTTCCGGATTCTCTGGCGCCGGCCAGCATGTTATCTTCTCACCACGATCTCCCGCCTTGCAGGTGGGCAGAGCATCGCGGGTGTTATAGAAGTGAATTACCTCCTTCAGCGATTTGAGGTATCCATTGTGCATGTACGCCTTCACGAAGTCGGCGCGGGGGCGCTTGTCCACATTCCGTACGGTCGGAGTCTTGTACTTGCCGAGATAAGACTTGGCCATTGCTGCCCACTCACGATTCGGATTCTGCGGGCTGCCCAGAAAGCCGCCGACTCCCGGATCGAGGTATTTGAGTCCGTCCGGGTTTGCCGTATAACCGAACGAGTCGGGCGCGTGCTCTTGATAGAAAGGGAGACCCGGGTTGCGGGGCACGCCGAGATTGGACGCAGTGAAATCCGTAAATAGCGGCTCCTCCCCTGGCCCTCCGTCCCGGTGGCATTCGTTGCAGTGCGTGGCTTTGCTGCGGAACAGCTCGTAGCCCGCCTTTTCTTCGGGCGTAAACTCCGCCTTCCCTGCCATGACATAGTCGAATTTCGACGTGAACGGATTGACCTCAGTCGAACCCTCGAAGGCCGCGATCGCCTGCGCGATTTGATCAAAGGTAGTCTGTGCGATTCCCCGGTCGACCGCTCCCAGATGAAGCGGCAACCGGTCCGCATCCGGTGCCGGACCCGGTCGGCCGCAAACCTGTTCGCTGTTCGCAGGCCAGCGGACCGCGAACGCTTGTGCACCCCAGAGCCCTTCTGCCATGGAACGGTAGGGCCGCTGGGACATTCGATACACCATACACGCCGGGTCGATCAAGCCCATCTCCACCGGATTCAACGGAGGACCTTGTGCTTGTTCCGCGAGCGCGCTGTCCAGGCGCAGCCCCGTGGCGCGCATGTCCCAGAACTGGCCACCGACAAAGTCGCCTTGCTCTGCATTGTAGTGAAGAACCGGTGAGTAACTCGCGTAAGTATGAGACTGAGGCTTTCTTCCGGAGAAGCGCGTCCGAATCGAACCGGGATAGGCCACAGTGGTCTGGTTAAGTCCGCTGAGCGGCCCGGTGAAACCGGTTTCCGGCATGTGACAGAAGCTACAGGACTCGTTCCTCTTCACCGAAAGTTGCCGGTCGTAGAAGATTAGCTTACCCAGCAGCGTGATTTGCTGGAAACGGTCCAACGTTGCCGACCGCGCTCTGGTGAGCGTTTCAGCCTCGATGCGATCGATCTCCAGTTCGACAGTCTTGATTTCTTTTCGGGCCGCGACGGGAATTCGATCCAGATCGGTCGCGCCGTCCACCTCGCCGGAACGAAGTGCCGTTGCGACCGCGACCATTATGATCGCAGCCGCACCAGCCGCGCATGTGTAGCGCGTTGTAGTCGTCACGGCTCACGCTGCCTGCCGCGTCAGCGCCTGCTCAATCTCCAACATATCGTCGGCACTGAGTTGAACGTCGGCTGCGCCGGCAATGCCCCTTGCCTGTTGCGCGCTTCGAACGCCGATGATCGCGCCGGTAACGGCCGGGTTGCGCAGCGTCCACGCGATCGCCACTTCCCCAGGCGTCGCGTTGTAGCGTTGGCCTACGACCCGCAGCCTTTCGACCAGTTGCAGATTGCGGGAGAGCAGCGGTTCCTGGAAGTTCGCGCTGCGCTTCCGCCAATCATCGTCGGGAAGAGCCGCAATCCGTTCGCGAGTCATCGCGCCGCTCAGCAGGCCGGAAGCCATAGGGGAATATACGATGACGCCGATCTTGTGCTTCAAGGCGAACGGAAGAATTGAAGACTCGACCTCCGTCGCGACCAGGGAATATGGCGGCTGGAGCGACGCGATAGGAGCCACATTCAGGGCCCGCTGCATTTGCTGAGCATCGAAATTAGATACACCGATGTGACGGATCTTCCCTTCCGCCTTGAGTTTCGCCAGCGCGCCAACCGCCTCTTCAATCGATCCCGGCGAGGCACTCTCGGGGGCGCCCTGCCAGGCGGGCCAGTGAATCTGATAAAGGTCGATCGCGTCGATCTTCAGCCGCTTCAGACTCGACTCGCATTCGCGCACAATGGAAGTGCTTCGTAGGTTGTGCGTGATTTTTCCTGATTTGTCCCACACCAGGCTACATTTGGTAAAGATGTAAGGGCGTTTGGCTAGCCCGTTAATAGCGCGGCCGACAACGGTCTCGGAATGCCCCAAACCGTAAACGGCTGCGGTATCGATCCAATTTATGCCGTAATCCAGTCCTGCATGGATCGCGGCGATGGATTGAGAGTCATCCTGGTGACCCCAGGCGAATTCCCACTTTCCTCCGCCGATAGCCCACGCGCCGAGTCCAATCGGCGTAATACTCAAGTCGGTCTGTCCAAGCGTTCGTAACGTCATTTTTGAAGTCTCTCCTCAATTAGCTGAATGCATGCGAGATTGTCCCCGCCTCCAGTGGCTAAGCTGCCGGCGGCAGAATGTTCTCATTCATCCGCCGGATGACAGCGGAAAAGTCTTCTTCGCCTCCGGCCGCGGCTTCTTCGGCGTTGATTGCTGCCGCCGCTTCGGTCGCGGGCATCGAGAGTCCAAGCTGCTCTGCTGCACTCAAAACCAGTCCGAAATCCTTGCGCATCAAGCGAATGGGGAATTGCGGGTCGTAGTCGTGCTTCTTGGCATTCCTCAGTTTTCCGGCGTGCGCCGGAGCGACGACAGCGGTCTTGGCCAGCGTGTCGAAGAGGAGATCGGGCGGCAAGTCCAGCCTCGAGCCTAACGCGACGGCTTCAGCCAGCGCCTGCATGCCCACACCCAGGAGCGCGTTCACAACCAGTTTCATGGCCACACCGGAGCCGCTCGTGCCCATGTAAAACCACTGCTTGGCAATGGCCGCAAAAACCGGCTCGGCCGACCGGAACACTTGGCGCTCGCCACCGCCGAATAGCGTAAGGGCGCCGGCTTCGGCGGAGGGCGTGCTCCCGGAGACTGCCACATCCAGTGCCGCAATATCAAGCTGCCGCGCCGCCTGGTATAGTTGCCGGGAGGTCGCCGGAGCTACCGTGCTCAGCTCGATAATCCGAGTACCGGGCCGGGCGCTGCGCACAACGTTACCTCTCCCCAGGTAGATAGCTTCCACCGCAGGGCCATCCGCAAGACACGACAACACCACCTCGACTTCGCGAGCCAGTTCTGCAGGGTTCTCCGCAACTTCGGCGCCGAGGTCTGCTAGATGCACGGTTTTCGCGCGATCGCGATTATAGACGACTAGCGGAAACCCGGCAGCAATCAGACGGCGCGCGATTCGTGAGCCTAGGTATCCGAGCCCGATGAATCCCAGCCGCGTACGAACTGTGATCTTCTCATTCGGCAACATCCGTCCTCCTGGTGAGCAATCGATTGGAGTAATTGCACCTGCCTTGCCAAGTCGCGATAAGGCCAAC
>JAOAPT010000269.1 GCA_025463045.1 Candidatus Solibacter sp. | reverse complement strand
TAGCATGCTGTTAAGAGAACTCAAGCTTCTACATCCCAATCAACTGTTACCCATGTTCCCGGCTACGGATGTCACCCATGTTGCCGGTTTGGACCCATCCGAGCCGCGACCGTAAGGGAGCGGTGGTCGCCGCCCCCTTAACGCGCGCGTCTCCGATCGGCGCGCCCTCGAAGACCGAGTCCCCAGTCAGAGCCGCGACCGTCACTCGCGCTTTGGCGAGCGAGGGAGCGCCGGGCGCCCATCAAGCGCGCGTCGGCGCACCCATTCGTGCGAACAAATCAATCATGGCCCGATTAAACGCAGGAATGTCCTTGGGATTTCGGCTCGACACCAAATTGCCGTCGACGACCGCTGCCTCGTCGACCCACTCCGCCCCGGCATTCCGGAGATCGGTCTTCAATGAAGGCCAGGAAGCAATCCTGCGCCCCCGCGCCGCGCCGGCTTCGATGACCGTCCACGGCCCATGGCAGATCACCGCCACCGGTTTCCCGGCATCGAAGAACGCCTTCACGAACGCGACCGCCTTCGGCTCCATGCGCAGCGTGTCCGGATTCATAACGCCGCCCGGCAGATGCAATGCATCGAAGTTCTCCGGCAGGGCGCGGTCCAACTGCACGTCGACTGGAAGTTCTTCGCCCCAATTTGTGAAATTCCACCCACGGACCCGCGGCGACTTGGGGGAAACAATCGACGTCTTCGCACCGGCCTGGTCGAGCGCCTTGCGCGGCTCAACCAGCTCCACCTGTTCAAATCCATCCTCCACCAGGATGGCAACTCTGAGTCCCTTGATGTTCTCCATTACTATCTCCTCTCGAAACAAACGCTCTGATGGCAGGCCTACCCCCGCCCTCTCAAACGCGCGAAGTTAAATGACCGCAGTGCCGGTGCATCCGGACTACCAGCTTCGTACTTGCTGTCGGCACAAACGATCGGCATGAACCATCGGCCCGGCTGCCCGGTAAAGTTGCGTCGACCAGTCGACGCCGCAGTCCGTCGCCAGACAAGGTTTTTGCCATCCTGTCCAACATGCATCCGGCGTGCCAGCGTGCTCATTCCATCGCTCGCCGTACCTTCGCGCCACCGCACGAACTCGTTGCGCCCGCTTCATGCAAGTCCGCAACCGTGCTCGCGCTCTTCCTGTCCCGCTTTGCCTATCCCGCTTTGCCTATCCCAGACAGATTCTTCGCCACGCGAATTGCCGATCAGGGCGCCTTCCGTTGTTCGAAGTCATCCAAGAAGCCCACCGCGGCGACGACGCTGAGTGACTCTCCGAAAACATCTTCACCGACTGGGACGTGTGGGACGAGTTGCAGAGAACGTGCTCGAAGCCCCCTTCGGCCAGCCCCGCGACAAGAGATCTTGTCCGTCGCATAAAGATCCTTGGCGACGTCTCCGATACTCATCTTGCGAGTGTGCCCTGTTGAGACTGCCGATACACCCAGGTGCATCAGGTCGGTAGCCACATCGTCCTGGGGACTTTCGAACGCGGCCCATCTCCCTTGAAACGTGGATTTCAATTTCTTCACACCGTTTCCCCGCACTAAGGCGTGACACGCGACGCGATCATCGAAAGCTTATAGAGAGACGGAGGTTGAAAATAGATTTGAGGTAGTAGTAGCCAACCGCAGCCAGTCAATGAGTCAGCGATGTATTCGATCAATGACTCCACCAAGGAAGCGCGTTATGGGGAGTAATCGCAAAGCATGACCATTGACATCACCAGTTCGGCGGTTTTGGCGTTTTGAGTCAACTGACTGCGCGCCCCAACTTCCGAGCGTCACACGCTCGCCATCGGTTTCTCGATCCGCTAAACTGGATCGACCTAACCGCGCTCTCTGTCGGATGGCAAGCAGGTCCGTTCGACATACCTGCTGAAGGACGAACGGACGATGAAAGCGCTGATTCGCGACCGATACGGTCCGCCCGACGTGCTCGAAGTAAGGGACATCGACCGGCCCGCACCAAAGGAACGCGAACTCCTGGTGCGGGTGCATGCGGCCTCAATCAACGATTGGGATTGGCAGATGCTCCAGCGGCCTATGCTTCCGCTCGGCTTCAATACGCCACGTGTACGGATTCTGGGTTCCGATATCGCGGGACGAGTTGCCGCAGTCGGCAGCGGGGTTCAACATTTTACGGTCGGAGACGAGGTCTACGGTGATCTGTCTCGCTTCGGGTCTGGCGGCTGGGGCGGATTTGCGGAGTATGTGTGTGTGCCCGAAGTCGCAGTGATACGGAAGCCCCCTCGAATGACTTTCGAACAGGCCGCCGCGCTGCCGCAAGCCGGGCAGCTCGCAGTGCAAGGTCTCTTTGCGGCCGGACCGCTGAGATCCGGCCAGAAGATCCTCATCAATGGGGCGGGTGGCGGCGTGGGCACGATTGCCATCCAACTCGCTAAATGGCAGGACGTGGAAGTCACCGGTGTCGATAGCGCGGTGAAGTTCGAGATGATGCGGGCCATCGGCTTTGACCATGTCATCGATTACAGGAACGAGAACTTTGCCAGGAACGGCCGGCGCTACGACCTGATCCTCGATACAAAAACGACTCGTTCCCCATTCGCGTACACGCGCTCGCTCAGTCCCGGGGGAACATACGCCACCGTCGGTGGAGACTTGTCCCGACTGTTCCAGTTTGTAATTTTCGGATGGTGCATTCGGCAAACCACAGGCAAAACCGTCCGCCTGATCATGCTGAAGCAGAACCAGGACCTGCCATATTTGAACGAACGTTTTGAAGCCGGACAGCTGATCCCCGTGATCGACGGCCCTTATAGACTGAGCGAAGCGCGGGAAGCATTTCGTCATTTTGGCGCGGGCACTCACAACGGCAAGGTCGTCATCACGATGGAGTGAAAGTCGATCAGTAATCGCCAAGGCTTTCTGACGCTCTGTTGCGGGTGATTAGTCGGCGACTCGGAGAAAGGTCGCGCCCGGCAGGTTCCGCGCCGGGGCGGGGGCGTTAAGGTGGCGTTAGCGTCCATTGACCCGGCAAAGCGGAACGAGATCGTCCACTTTCCGCAATTGCCGTTTATCGTCAACTTCGATTGAGCGGAGCGCCGCGCGGGCTAGCTATCGGGCTCCGCAGGTTGCTGGCTGATTCGGACTTGGAACATTTGTGGTGGCTTCGGTGTCAACATGGAGTGGTGAAACGCCCACCGTTTCGATGGTTATTGCCGATTGGCCATCTAATCGTTGACCTCGTGTTGCTCGTCTCATTGTTACGTTGGGCCGACGCTCAGTTTCGCAGGTCTGCGATCGCTCCGCCCTCAACAATCCACTCAGTCGCTTTTCAGGAGGGCGACAGCGTCGGATGGGATCCCCCAGCTACTCCTCCGATTCAATTGGTGTGCATTGTGTCGGGAACCATGCCAGCCGGTCTGATCTCCATCTCGTTACGGCCTCAATCCGCGATCATCACGGACGGGAAACGATGGGACCCTCTATGGTTTGCTCTGCACGAAGTGCTGGCATTTGCGTGCTGGTTTCTCCTTGGCCGTTGGGCCGATGTGGGTCGTCCCCGTCTAGGAAAAGCCCTCGCTGGCTACCTGGCAGTGCGACTCTTGTGCG
>JAOAPT010000164.1 GCA_025463045.1 Candidatus Solibacter sp. | reverse complement strand
CCCTTCAATTCGGGATGTACCGGGTACCCCGATTTCGTCGGGAAGTACGCGAAGTACGACGCCGCCGGATAGCGCATCGAATCCGCGCCCAGCGTGGTCGCGATGTTCACAGCCATCTCCGCCTTGTAATCGAACGACGGATAGAACGGGGGATTGTATGCCTCGCAGATCAGGGCGCGGCAGGTCTTCAACCAGTCCGCCGTGCCGGCCTCGCTGTTTCGCGGCTGCGCGAGCACCTGGGAGGCAGCCATGGCCAATCCCGCCGATTGCAAAAGTTCTCTGCGATTCATCATGACTTGCGCTCCATGCAACTTCGTCTTTCTATCAAATGCACGCCGAACACGCGATGCTCCGGCGCCTGATGTTCGCCCCGCCCCGCCAGGCGCAGCAGGATTTCCACCGCCGCCTGGCCGATCTCGTATTTCGGCTGGTGGATCGTCGTGAGCGGGGGATTGACGATTGTCGAAAGCTCCACGTTGTCGAAGCCAATTACGGAGACATCTTCGGGAATGCGTTTGCCCGCTTCCATCAGCGCGCGGATCGCGCCGAATGCCATCATGTCGCTCGCGGCGAAGATCGCGGTCACGTCCTCGTGCTGCGCGAGCAACTTCTGCGCCAACTCCATGCCGCCCTGGAAATTATTCTTGCCGTGCAGCACCACCGGCTTGACGGGCTTGCGCGCTTCACTGAGAGCGCGAACGAAACCGTTGGCGCGCTCCGTCATGTTGCCATGATGCCGCGGGCCCGTCAGGTGCGCGATCTTGCGATGCCCCAGCTTCCACAGGTACTCGGCGGCCAGCACACCGCCCGCGTCGTTATCGGCGCAAATCGTGGAGAACGCATTGCGGGGCGCGGCGCGATTGAGCAGCACGATCGGCACGCCGACGTTTGATAGCTGCTCCACCTGCTTCTTGCTCAACTCCGCCACCGAATTCATCAGGATGCCGTCGACTCGCTTTTCCATCAGCGATTCCACGTACCGAAGCTGCTTCTCCGCGTCGAGATCGCTGTTGCAAAGCACCAGGTCGTAGTCCGACGCGTAGGCCGCATCTTCGGCGCCGCGCGCCACTTCGGCGAAGAACGGATTCCGAATGTCGCTGACCACGAGCGCCAGCGTGTGCGAGCGTCCGGTGACCAGGCCGCGCGCGACGCGATTCGGACGATACTGCAGCCGCTCGGCCACCGCCAGCACGAGCTCCCGCGTGTCCGAGTGAACGCCGTATTCGCCATTCAGCGCGCGCGATACAGTGGAAACGTTGACGCCCGATTCGCGCGCCACGTCTTTGATAGTGATGGCCATAAACCTTGCAAACGTTTTTGATTATAGGCTGGGGCGAACTTGAAGTAAACAGCCTATCACTTCTACGAACGTCCCGCAAACGTTTGCCGAATTATGGCTCCACCGTGAAACTCTGGTTGGAAAATCGTGGATTGATGTACACGTCCTTCTGAATTCCCTCCAGATACCGCCGACGCCACGCCGCCGGACTCTGTCCCTCAATCGCCGCGAACAGTCGGGTGAAATGGTGGACGCTTTGAAACCCCGTCTGCCCTGCAATCTCCTTCAGCGTGTAGTCCGAGTACTGGATGAGTTGCTTGGCTTGATCGATCCGATACCGCTGCAGGAACTCGAGCGGCGAGGTCTGCAGCGTTCGTTGAAAATGGAGCCGCAGCGTGCGATCCGTGCATCCTGTTTCACGTGCGATCTCGCCCACCGTGAGCGCGCGTTGCGAGTTTCTCCGCAGATAGGCCATCGCGCGCTGCATAACCGAATCGTGCAAACCGGGCTCGGTCAACGCCGACGCGTCATTCGAGTCTGCGTCTGCCCCACGTCGCAAGTACAGGTACAGGATTTCGGAAAGCAGCGCCCCGCACAATTCGCGATACCACGGATATTTGCGATCGCCCTCGGTGCGTATCCGTTCCAGTCGCGCCGCAAGTCCCGGCTCGTGCCAATCCAACATCGGCGCAGCCCGGCGAAGGCGCTTTTCGAGCACTCCGCGGGCAATGCGAAATTTCACGTCGAGCGTGCGCACCAGCAACTCCGCGCTCAATCCATGCGTCTCGCCGGGCTTGATCAGAAACAGCTCGCCGCCCCGAAGCCTGAATGACTTCCCCGCCAGCGTGAACGTCCCGCTCCCATCCAGAAACAGGATCATCTGAAAATAATTGTGGTGGTGCGGGCGCAGCGACCACCCCGCATCATAGTCATAGCGAGCGATCCAAAGCACATCCACCAGGAGCTTGCGCATCGCGACTTATTTTACACGGATTTCCGTTTCAGACAAAAGGATTGCCGTCCCGGACTCTCGACACCGCACCATGCGCGATATAGCCTTAACCAGAGCATGCTCGCTGGAGGTCTACGTATGACCGGTTACCCTCGTCTCCTTTCCCTTCTTACCTTAGTCGTGGCGTGTGTACTGCCCGCGCCCGCGCAGGAATCCCGCGCCTCGATCAAGGGCCGCGTCACCGATTCGTCGGATGCCGCCATCGCCGGCGCCAAAGTCAGCGCTACGAATTTGCAGACCGGCGTCGCCGCCACCGCGACCACCAACGACACGGGAGCCTTCCTGCTGCCGTTCCTTCTGCCCGGCAAGTATAGATTTGCAGCCGACATGAAGGGCTTCAAGAACTATTCGCAGTCCGATCTCGAACTCCGCGTCAACGATTCGCTTTCACTCGACGTGCGGTTGGAGGTCGGCGGCCAGACGGAGACCGTCGAGGTGAAGGGCGGCGCTCCGGTGCTCGAGACCGCCGATAGCTCGCTCGGCAACGTGATCGACGAGCGCCGGCTTTCGGAACTGCCGCAGCGCGGCGGCAATCCGCTCGAGCTCGAGCGCCTCGCCCCCGGTGTCGTGAACCTGACCTCTCTGCGCATCATGAAGCCTTCATCGCCGGATGGGACATCGAGCATCAGCGTGAACGGCAGCGGCAACTTCCAGACGCAATACAACCTCGATGGCGTCACCGATACCACAAACGATCGCGGCCGCGGTTACGCGCGCGTCGCCTTCATTCCGCCCTCCACCGCCGTCACCGAATTCAAGATGCAGTCGAACCCGTACGACGCGAGCGTCGGCCATACGCTCGGGCCGGTGATCAACGTCGGCACCAAGAGCGGTGCCAACGCGATCCACGGCGCCACCTATTACTGGGGACGCAATAGCGCGTTCGACTCCGCGAATTTCTTCGACAACAAAGCCGGTCTCAAGAAGGCCGTCTACCAGGACCACCGTTTCGGCGCGTCCGCCGGCGGACCGGTCTTCATCCCCAAGGTGTACGACGGCCGCAACAAGACATTCTGGTTTTACGCGTGGGAGGAGAACCGCTTCGGCCAGCCCTCCACCTCCAACCAGACCAGCACTGTGCCCACCGCCGCGGAGCGAACCGGCGATTTCTCCGCGCTGCTCGCGCTCAACTCCTCTTATCAGATCTACAACCCCTTCAGCACGGTCCCATCGACCACCGCCGGCCGCCTCCAGCGCACTCCATTCCCCGGCAACATCATTCCGAAGAATCTCCTGAGCGCTCCCGGCCTGGCCCTCGCGAACCTGTATCCGCTGCCGAGCCAGGCCGCCAGCACCACCGACGGCCGCAACAACTATTACTTCCCCGACGTTCGCCAGCAGCGCTACGACTCCCACCTCGCGCGGGTCGATCAGGCCTTCACTCCGAATCACCGCCTCTTCGTGCGCGTGAACCATTTCGCTTACATCATTCCCAAAGATCTGCTCGGCATCCCCGCGACCAAAGAAATTTTCAATCAGATCAATCGCGGCCTCGCACTCGACGACGTGATCGTCATCAACTCCAGCACCGTTCTCAACCTGCGCTATGGAATCACGTCCGTCGATTTCCCCGAGCGCCGCGTCACCCAGGGCACCGACCTCACCAAACTCGGATTCTCTCCCGCTTTGATGTCGCTGCTCGACCCGGCCACTGCGACGATCCCGCGCGTCACCGTCACCGGCTTCGCGACTCTCTCGAACTGGTCCGATGGCGACGGCACGAACACCGCGATCACCCACAACCTGGTCGCCGACGTCACCAAACTGAAGGGCTCGCACACTCTTAAGTTCGGCGCGGATGGACGCCTCTTCCGCACCTTCGCCAATCGCGTGCAGACCATGATCGCGCCCGACTTCAGCTTCGCGAACACGTACACCAAAGGCCCGCTGGATAACTCCACCGCCGCTTCGCTTGGCCAGGAATTCGCCGCGCTCCTGCTCGGCATTCCCGGCGGCAGCATGACGCGCAACCCCACCGCGAGCTACGCGAATCAAAACAAATACCTCGGCACCTACCTGCAAGACGATATCAAGGTCACGGCCCGCCTCACGGTCAACGTTGGACTGCGCTACGAATACGAATGGCCTCTGACCGAGCGTTTCAATCGCATGGTCACCGCCTTCGATACCGGCGTGACGAGCCCGATCGCCGCGCAGGCCGCCGCGAACTACGCCGCCATTTTCGCCAAGACGCCGATCTCCGAACTGCCGCCCTCCGCCTTCGCCGTGAAGGGCGGACTCACGTTCGCCGGCGCCGGAGGCAGCAGTCGCAGTCCGTTCAACGGAAATAACGGCGAGTGGATGCCGCGTATCGGCATCGCTTACCGCCTCAACGAAAAAACCGTCCTGCGCACCGGCTACGGCATCTACTTCGGCACGCTCGGCGTCGACACCTTCATCCCGCAGCAGGCCGGCTTCTCGCAATCCACTCCGATCCAGGCCTCGCTCGATAACGGCCTTACCTATCAGGCCACGCTCGCCAACCCGCTGCCCAACGGACTCCTGCCCGCCCTCGGCGCCGCCGGTGGATTGTTCACGAATCTCGGTCAGGCCGTCACCGCCTTCGACCCCAATACGAAGCAGCCCTACTCGCAGCGCTGGAGCTTCGGCGTGCAGCGCTTCCTGCCCGGACGCTTCGTGCTCGACGTCAGCTACGTCGGCAATCGCAGTACCCACCTCTCGCTCGCGCAGCAGGCCAACGCCACGCCCGCGAAATACCTGAGTACGCTGCCGGTGCGCGATCAGGCAACCATCAACTCCCTCACGCAGACCTTCACCAGCCCGTTCGCCGGACTCAACTCCGTATTCGGTACGACGATCTCGCGCGCCACTTTGCTCGAGCCCTTCCCCGAATTCGGTACCGTGACGATTCAGCGCTCGCTCGGCTACTCCTGGTATCACGCGCTGCAGGTCAAGGCGGAGAAGCGCCTCAGCAAGGGCTACACCTTCCAATTCGGCTACACGTGGTCGAAGTTCATGCAGGCCACCGAATTCCAAAATGCGAGCGACGCGCGCCCCTACGAAGTCATTTCCGATTCCGACCGCACGCACGTCGTCACCATGAGCGGCGTGTGGGAGCTGCCGATCCGCCGCGGCCGCAGTCTCGGCGGCTGGCAGCTCAACGGCACCGTCATCCGCCAATCCGGCGCGCCCCTCGGCTTCGGCAACGCGCTCTTCATCGGCAACATCAAGGACATCCCGCTGCCCTCGGGCGGGCGCACGCCGGACCGCTGGTTCAACACGGAGGCGGGCTTCAACAAGATCTCCGCGCAGCAGCTCGCGAACAACATTCAGACGTTCCCGATCCGCTTCAGCGGAATTCGCGCCGACGGACAGTCCACCTGGAATTTCTCGCTGTTCAAGAACTTCAAGCTCGCCGAGAAGGCCGCCGCGCAATTCCGCGCCGAGGTCTACAACACGATGAATCACCCGAGTTTCGACGTGCCCAACACCACGCCGACCAACTCCTCGTTCGGAGCGTCGACGGCCGTCGTCAGCGAACCGCGGAACTGGCAGTTTGCGCTGAAACTCACGTTCTGACCGCAAAAATCGCTGCCATCCGTACACCGATGCCATAGAATGGCCCAATGCAAACAGTGGCCATTCTCGGCGGAGGTGTCGCCGGACTCAGCGCCGCGCACGAATTGGCGGAGCGCGGATTTCAAGTACGCGTCTACGAGCGCAAGCCCATGCTCGGCGGCAAAGCCCGCAGTCTCGGCGTCCCCGATTCCGCCACGAACGGCCGCATGCCGCTCCCCGGCGAGCACGGCTTCCGCTTCTTCCCCGGCTTCTATAAGCACGTCACTGACACGATGCGCCGCACCCCGTACGGCGCGCACGGCAACACTTTCGACAACCTGACCGTCGCGACGCGCATGCTCCTCGCTCGCGCCGGCAAGACCGAGATCACGTGGGTCGCCCGCTGCCCCCGCACGCTCGATGACTTCCGCGACCTGCTCGTCGAGTTGCTCACGCCCTTCGGTGTCCCGCCCGACGAACTCGCGTATTTCATCAGCCGCGTCCTGATCTTCGCTACCAGTTGCGCGGACCGCCGCCTCCACGAATACGAAAGCATTACGTGGTGGAAGTTCATCTCGGCGCAGCGTATGTCGCTGGCATACCAAACGTATCTGGGGCAGGGAATGACGCGCTCCCTCGTCGCCATGCGCGCCGAAGAGAGCAGCACGCGCAGCGTCGGCACGATCCAACTCCAGATGCTGTTCACGCTGATCTCGCCCGATCAGGTATTCGATCGCCTGCTCTCCGGCCCGACAAACGATGTGTGGATCTATCCGTGGACCGAGTACCTCCGGAAGCTCGGCGTCGAATTCCACACCGACGCGCGCGTCCTCGAGATTCAAACCGATGGCACGCGCGTCACCGGCGCCATCGTCGAAAGCGCCGCCGGCCCCACCAGCATCACCGCCGACTACTACATCGCCGCCATGCCCGTCGAAGTCATGACGGCGCTGATGACCGATGACCTGAAGCGCGCCGCGCCGTCCCTCGCCCACCTCGACAAACTGCAGACCCGCTGGATGAATGGCATCCAGTTCTATCTCGCGAAGGACGTGCCGGTCGTCAACGGCCACACCATCTTCCTTGATTCCCCGTGGGCGTTGACCTGCGTTTCCCAGCGCCAGTTCTGGCGCAATTTCGACTTATCGCAATACGGCGACGGCACGGTGCGCGGCATTCTGTCCGTGGATATTTCAGACTGGGACGCACCCGGCGTCGTCTTTGGCAAGTCGGCCCACCAATGCACGGCCGAGGAAATCAAGGACGAAGTCTGGGCGCAACTGCAGCAGCACCTCAACGACAGCGGCGAGATTCTCATCCAGGATTCCAACCTCGTGGCATGGTTCCTCGATCCCGATATCGAATTTCCAAATCCCAGCGAGGCGACCAATGCCGAGCCGCTCCTGATCAACACCGTGAACTCGCTGCAGTACCGCCCCGAAGCGCAAGTCGAGCTCGATAACTTCTTCGTCGCCTCCGACTACGTCAAGACCTACACCGATCTCGCCTGCATGGAAGCCGCCAACGAAGCAGCGCGCCGCGCGGTGAATTGCCTGCTCGCGGTGTCCGGTTCAACCGCGCAGCCCGCGAAGCTCTGGCCCTTCGAAGAGCCCGACTTCCTCAAGCCCTTCCAGGAAATCGACCGCATCCGCTTCAAGCTCGGACTGCCGCATCACCTCGCATATCCGATATTCGCAACCGCCTGATCCCCCAGTCGTTCGCGCAGTTGCTCCAGATACAGACTGGCAGGCAACACCGCCGCGCCGGCCGAATCGAAGATCCCATTCGGAGTATCGCCCTGCTTCACCGCCGTGCCCGTGCACCCGATGCACCAGTTAATCGCGCCCGGCGGCTGCTGCACCAGCAGATACGGCGACGTGACGTTCCACCCCACCGACCACCCGATGTCCCACCCATGTCCGCTGCCCGCCGTCTTGCGATTCGAAAACGCGAGCCCTTGCTTGCGCTCCGTCGTGCCCGGCAGTTTCGCGCCATCCACCAGCAGCCCCGTCGCCCACCGCTGATGCGGCGCGATGCCCGCGTGCTCGGCGACGAAATTCA
>JAOAPT010000180.1 GCA_025463045.1 Candidatus Solibacter sp. | reverse complement strand
CGACGGCGGTTTAGCCGGCACGAAGTTGAAGGGTTCCGAATGCACGAATGATCGAGCCGTGTTCTGGCTCGGTTCGGGTTCGCATCGCGCGCTGGGTTGGGCCGACGCTCACCGTAAACGTGACAAGGTCAACCCGATTCAGCTGCTCCGACCTCCGAGGGATCTTTGGGGACGAAAGGAGCTTTAGCGGAACGAGGATGAGCGATGTGTAGTAACATCCACAAGAAATATCAACGCAACTCTCGTAGCATTGGGCTGAATGATATTACGTAAGTTCATAGCCGGGCGGCTGATCGATCACCCCCATAATAGTCACTGCTCCACCCACATCAGTGTGGTTAAGTAGATCTCTTATTAGGGTCTAATAGGGTATGGCTACCTAAGGATAGTGTGTGCATCGAGTCGCGACGAGGTGGCTGACCGTCGTGCCGGCCCGAAATACCTGCGACGGCAGCGGTCGGTTCCCGAACGGCAGTTATCCACTGGTCCTCGGAAAACAGCCTGCCTATTCCTGAACACGTGCTCATCTGAATAAGAGTGTGCAGGCCACATCAAAAACTCATGTTGTGCAAGAAAGAAAAGGCGGGAAATGATAAACGTTCTGCTATACACGAGTCAGCCGGTTCTAGTGCTGGGTCTAGCCTCTGCATTTAAGGACAGCGACTGTCATTTAGCCGGCGTTCCTTCAAGCATTCCGCTGCTGTTGGAATTGCTTGCCCACCAGCGTTTCGACGTGTTGCTAATCGAAATGACACCCGAGATAACTGACGCAAGAATATCGGAAATCAGGAGCGCAGATCGGGGCGCGCCAATTGTCATTTGGGGGGACGCCGTTTCAACGGAATTCGTCTCCAAAGCTGTGGCCCTCGGGGTGAGGGGCGTTCTAAGCAACAAACTGTCCTTGGAACTGCAGGTCAGATGCCTGGAGAAAGTCGTAGCTGGAGAGCTATGGATAGAAAAGGCGTTGGTCGAGAAGCTTCTCTTAGCCAAGCGAATTCTGTTTACGCCGCGTGAACTGCAACTAGTCAAGTTGCTGGCTCAGGGGCTGAAGAACAAAGAGATTGCACACCGCCTCTTCCTCTGTGAAGGAACCGTAAAAGTGTATCTATCACGGCTCTTCGAAAAAGCTGGTGTAACTGACCGGTTCGAAATGGCCCTTTATGCAATCCAGCACCTCTTTGGAGGTGACTTCACTCCAGGGGAATACGAAGCACCTGAAGTTGATGCCACTTTGCTGACTGGTGGAATTCTGCCCGTGCCGGTTCAAGATGCCGCGATGGCTCGCCACCGGCTGGGTGGGCTCTAGCGGCGCGACAAGTACAACGAAGCGGGACAGGCGCTTCCAGCGGGCTGGCGCAACTGCGCGATTGCTTCGAGAAGGCCGCGGTCCACGGCTCACTCTGCCGGCATCCCTCCTCGCTTGGCTGATTCGCGGGATCCATAATAGCTGGAAGTTCGTCAGTTCTTTGGCTCTCCGAGGGCGCCACCCTCCCGGAACATCTAGATCTCCGTCCCGGCCCGTTTGGACTTCCATCTGGAAGGGGTTGGATCCGGATCCGTTGCCTTGGAGCAAGATGCGAAAAACCGATAGCCTTTCTAGCCTTCCTGTTGTCGCCTTGCGATTTCCTAGGGTCTTCTGTTCAGACAGTTTCCCTTAAAGGCGTCGCGATGTCGATTTCGTTCGATCCGTAGATTCCATGCAATCAATGAGGACGTCACAAGACCTCGCAATGCCCGGGACCTCACAAGGACCTTCTGAGCGCTTGCGATACAGCACCGGTCCGTTTCAGATAGGACATGGTCTCTGCGAGCTACCATCCGACTCTCACTCGACATTTAGTGCCTCCAGATCTTTCCGGTGTTCTCTTCGGTTGGTTGCATTTGAAGCACCGCTTCATAAACCCATTAGAACGGAGTAAATGGCATTCCATTGGCAAGAAGTACCTACTGGTACTGGTCTCCCTTGAGAGTCCCCTGGAACCGTGGAACTTGCGGCGCCCGAAGTCTTCAATCTGATCCCAGGAGCCTTTGCGCTAACAAGCCCTTTAGTTCAATAGCCGTATTGCCGCTGATCTCACGGAACGCGGCGAGGAGATCCAGCAACAAGTGACCCTCGCGTCCTTGCGCGAACGCTCAATGCGGTCGGGCCTGCATTGCACGCGTGTGGAGATCTACTATGCGCAGACGTTGGATCAGCATCTCCTGCCGGCGCTGCTCTCGCTGGCTCTCTCGTTTCCTGGCAATCGTCTTTTTGACAGCGAGAATCAAAAGGCACACGGAAGAGATCAATACTAACTGAGCGAGAGTAGTCAATATATGCAAGCAATTTCCCCAAACGGGTGGCGTGCCGGGCTATGACGCTGTTCGTTCTTCTGCTTCAACCACAAGCAGCTTCACCAAAAATGAGCATTTTCGACGGAACGTCCGAAGGCGTTTCACCTCCTGACGCAATGCACCCGGGAAGGCAGCGCCCGTAGGCAGTTTGACGGGGCGGGAGGACAGCCGGGGTTTCAAAACAGCCATCCAAGCGACGATCCCTGCTTAACTGGATGGTAGTCGTAGTAGTTGGGATCGGCAAATCTCTCAATAAAGATGCGCTCCCAACGTTGGTTTTCGCAGCACCGCTCGCAAGTCCCGCAGCTACAACGAGGTGTCCGAGCCAGCCTTCCCGCAGGCAAGGGCAGCTGCTTACCGCGGACCAGTCGCCGCTTTGAGGATAGCTCGGTAATCAAATCTTGAAGGACTGTTGCGTCAGCTAAATCCATATATTTGGGTGAATACAGCAGACCGGAACTGGCGGGATGTGGATCAAGCTTATGCCATCTCCACATCTCCCGCCCTGGAATACTGCTGTGATTTAAGACTATCAGCTCCGAGACGCGTACAAATGATGCACGGTGTGGGTAAACCCGCACTCTTTTAGGGGGGGACCCGCGGGCGCTGGTCATGTATCCGTACACCCGTTGCGCAACTCGGAACTTCAAGCCTTGTTGTTGGGACCGCTCGTATCCGCCGAAAACACGAAGGTGGTGGCGAGCGATTCGGCAAGCAAGATAGTTGCGCTCGAAGTTTGGGACGCGGAAGGTATGGCTTGCCAGCGTGAATTCCAACTGCGCGGAGCCGAAGAGCGACGCTGGAACGAGCTTGCCTGGCTCGGGAAAGTCCGGATTTGGTCGCCGCTGTCCGCAGCGCTCCTGGCCACTATAAAACCAAGACGTAGAGACGTAGCATCCACCAGACAAGGAACAGCGCGATGGCGGCTACGACAAAATAGCGGACCCATTGTGCCGTCGTTTTCGGCTCAGTACGATTCTGCACAACATACTGTTAGCACGTTGGCGACCATCGCACCCGATTAGAGGCGCGCGATTAGAGCACGCGATTAGAGCGCGCGAATCAAGGTGATGACGCCAAAGATTGCGAAGCCGATGATGGCGGCGGCTCCGGCGAGGAGTGCGATGAAAAAAGCCCAGTGACGCGCGGTTTTGCTGTGGCCGGCGTGCACCGACTCCTCGTAGATGCGGAGGTTCATCAGGTTGGACTTGAATCCGAAGTCGAACGCGTCGCCGATCACCGGGACAGAGCCGACCAGGGTGTCGACCGCGATGTTCGTCATCATACGCGCGACGGCGATGCGCGGGACGCCGGCCTGTACGGCGCGGACGACGATCACCATCGAAATGAGGGCGCCAATCAGGTCTCCGATGCCGGGAACGAGTCCGAGCAACGGGTCAAGGCCGATGGACCATGGGCCGATCGGGATCACGCCGTCCATCAGGTGCGCGACGCGGCGGATGAAGGGATCGGGGGCCGGCAGGGGCTCGCCGGCGCTGTAAATTTCGCCGGAATTGTTAACGCGCACAGGCACCCTTTCGGATATGCACGCTCCGTTCCAGAGTAACGGCGGGACGTTCGAAGGAAAGAAACATTATCGCGGGTGTTTGTTTACGAACATCGGCCTGTCCAGACCCTCCAAAAGAGGCTTGCACGCACGCTAGAATTGTTGTCGATGCAGCTGGCTGGACGCCGCAAGCGGCTTGCCTTCGATTCCAGTGACTACTCCCAACGAACTTTTCGCTCCGGAGCACGCGCCGGGCGGCGCCGGAGGCGGCACGGCGGTGCCCGCCAACTGCGACGACCTACTGGAGCATTGTCCGGATGCGATTGTCGTGCTCGATCCCGAGTGGCACATTACGTATGTGAATCGTAGTGCGCGCCAGGCTGCCGGCAGGGACTGCGCGGAGCTAATAGGCAAGCGCGCTTCAACCGCGTGGCCGGAGTTCATCGACGAGCAGATGGAGCAGCGGTGCCGGCCGGCGATGGAAGCGCGTGCGCCCGTGGATTTTGAATGCGAGACCGTCGCGGGCTTGTGGGCCGACCTCCGCGTTCGCCCGTGCGCCGCCGGAATCGTGATTTATTTCCGCGATGCCACGAAACGTAAACGCGCGGAGTTGGTTCACCGGGAGCGGGAAGCGGACTTGTTCGATTTCCTGAAGAACGCCGCTATTCCGATCCACTCCGTGGGAGCGGACGGCACGATTCTGTGGGCGAACGACGCGGAACTGCAATTTTTGGGGTATAGCGCGAGCGAGTATGTGGGCCGCAATATCTCCGAATTCCACGCGGATGGCTTGCTGCTCGAAGACATCTTGAAGCGCCTGAAGTCCGGGCAGCAGTTGCATGACTACGAGGCTCGCCTGCGTTGCAAAGACGGCTCAATCCGTCATGTGGCGATCAGCTCGAACGCTTCCTTCCTTAACGGCGAGTTCGCGCATACGCGATGTTTCACACGGGACATCGGCCACGAACGACTCAACCAGGAACTGCACGAGCGCCTCGCCGCGATCGTGGAATCGTCGGGCGACGCGATCATCGGCAAAGACCTGGACGGCATGATACGCAGCTGGAATCGGGGGGCAGAGCGGATCTTCGGATATACGGCCGCGGAAGCGATCGGACAGCCGGTCTCGATTCTCACGCCTGCCGATCATGCGGACGAGCTACCGGGGATAATGGCGCGCATCGAAAATGGCGACCGCATCGAACCGTACCAGACGCTGCGGCGGGCGAAGGACGGCCGGATCGTCTCGGTTTCTGTAACAGTTTCACCGATACGCGATGCCGCGGGCAAGGTACGCGGCGCTTCCAAGGTGGCGCGCGATATCAGCGCCGAAAGGCGCTACGGCGAGCTTCAGGAGCATCTGGCGGCGATCGTGGAATCGTCGGATGACGCCATTATCAGCAAAGACTTGAGCGGCATCATCCGCAGTTGGAACCGGGGCGCGGAACGAATTTTCGGCTACACGGCGGCGGAAACGGTCGGTCAGCCGGTCACGATGTTGGCGGCGCCGGACCGTACCGACGAGATCCCGAATATCATTCAGCGAATCTCCCGCGGCGAGCGGATCGATCACTATCAGACGAAGCGCCGGGCGAAAGACGGCCGGATTTTATCGATGTCGCTGACCGTGTCGCCGGTTCGCGATAGCACGGGGAAGATTGTGGGCGCCTCGAAGATCGCGCGCGACATCACGGAGCAGGAACGCAATCGGGAGGCGCTGCGCCACGCGAACGAATTGCTCAAACGCTCCAACTCCGACCTGGAACATTTCGCGTACTCGGCTTCGCACGATCTGCAGGAACCGCTGCGAATGGTTGCCGTGTACAGTGAGATGCTGCTCAAGCGATTCGGCGACCAACTTGGCGCGGAAGCCGATGAGTTCATCGGTTATGTGATAAATGGAGCGCTGCGTATGGAGCAGTTGCTGAAAGATCTGCGCGTGTTTACGCAGGTTTCGACCATGACGCTGGAACCCCCGCCCTTGACCGACGCCAACGAGGTGCTGCGCCGCAGCCTGGAGAATCTGAGCGCGGCCATCGAGGACGCGGGCGCGTCGATCAGCAGCGACACGCTTCCGTTCGTGAGGCTGCACGAATTTCAGTTGGGGCAGTTGTTCCAGAACCTGATCGGGAACGCGATGCGCTACCGTAGCGCAGCTCCGCCCCTTATCCATGTCGGCGCTGAGCGAAATGGCCGGAACTGGAGGTTCTCGGTCCGCGATAACGGCATCGGTATCGAGCCGGAGTATAAGGAGCATATCTTTGGGATGTTTAAACGCTTGCACGGGGCCGCGCAATACCCTGGCACCGGGATGGGACTGGCCATTTGCCAGCGGATCGTTGAACGAACAGGCGGCCAACTCTGGGTCGATTCTACGCCCGGAGGAGGTTCCACCTTCTTCTTCACAATCCCAACCGGCAGCGAGCAGGAGTACAACGAACCGTGGTGTGAAGGCGTTGGTTCTCCTGATCGAAGATAATCCGGGCGACGTGGGGCTGATCCGAGTCGCGCTCCACGAGCACGCGGTGGAGTGCGATCTCACCGTGGTCGAAGATGGCGCGCAAGCGATCGAAATGATCCAGCGGATTGACGACGGCGACGCTCCGTGTCCGCAATTCCTGATTCTCGATCTGAATCTTCCGAAGGTCCCGGGGATGGAAGTCCTCAAGCGGATGCGGGCGAGCGTGAGGTGCAGTCACGTTCCGGTCGTCATCCTGACCTCATCGGACAATCTGAAGGACAAAGATATGGCGGCGCGGCTCGGGGCATCCCGCTACCTCAAGAAGCCTTCGCGGTTGAACGACTTCATTGCGCTGGGCGGTGTGTTCAAGGAGTTGATGAACGCCGGCGTATAGAATGAAGTTGTGGCTATGACGGAAGAAGAAAAAGAAAAAGCAAAAGCAACGGCCGCGGCGGGGGTCGGTGCGGGAGTCGGCACGGCGGGCGGGGCATCGCTCGGCGTACTCGAACTCGCTGCCCAAGGGACGGTGACGGGCCTCTCGGCGGGCGTTGTGATCGGGATCGGGGCGGTGGCGGGCGCGCTGCTTGGCCTCGCGGGATACGGCGTCTACCGTAACCTCAAGAAGAAAAAGCAGAGTTGATTTCGACGCGCGCGGCCTGCGCGCGACCACCCTCTCACTCGCGGTAGTATTGTGCAAGACCCGATGCGCCTTCACACCTGTTTGCTCACCGCGATCCTGTTCACGCCCATGCTTGCCGCACAGGATGCCGACCCGGGAAAGGTCGTCTTCGAGAACCGGTGCGCGCGCTGCCACGGTTCGGACGGCAACGGCGGAGAGCGAGGTCCGGCGATTCGCGCGAAGCTGGCGTCGCGGGATAACGCGCAACTCGCCGCGATGATTCGCGCCGGATTACCCGCGCAGGGCATGCCGCCGGTGGCGGTCAACGATGCGGAGATGCCGCCGCTGCTGCGCTTTCTTCGCACGCTGCAGCCTCGTGATCCACGCCGGGAAACGGTCCGCGAAACACTGCAGACGGTCGACGGGAAGACGCTCGAAGGCGAGGTGCTCAATCAGGGTTTCGACGACCTGCAACTGCGCACGGCGGACCAGCGCGTGCATCTGCTGCGCCGCGTGGGCGCGCGATTTCGCGAGGTGACGTCGAGCGTGGATTGGCCGGGCTACAACGGCGATGCGGGCGGAAATCGTTACACGAAGCTCTCGCAGATCAATAAGAGCAACGTCGCGCGGATGGCGCCGAAGTGGACGTTTTCGCTGCCGAATACGGGGCGTCTGCAGGTGACGCCCGTGGTCGTGGGCGGAATCATGTACGTGTCCGCGGCGAATGAATGTTACGCGCTCGATGCGGGCACAGGCCGGCAGGTCTGGCACTACCGCCGGGCGCTGACGCCGGGGATGCCGGGCGGCACGACGAATCGCGGCGTGGCCGTGATGGGCGATCGCGTCTTCCTGGAGACCGACAACGCGCACCTGATCGCGATCAATCGATTTACGGGTGAGCTGATGTGGGACGTCGAACTCGCCGACTCGCGGCTGAATTATTTCGCGACGTCGGCGCCCCTCGCGGTGGGGAATCTGGTGATCGCGGGGACGGGCGGCGGCGAGCACGGCGCGCGCGGTTTCGTCGCGGCATACGATCAGGCGAGCGGGCACGAGGTCTGGCGATTCTGGACGGTGCCGCTGCCCGGCGAACCGCGCTCGGAGACGTGGCAGGGGAAGGGCATCGCGCATGGGGGCGCGCCCACCTGGTTCACGGGCACGTACGACGCGGAGTTGGATACGGTCTACTGGCCCACGGGAAACCCGAGCGCGGAGTACAACGGCGACGATCGCGCGGGCGACAATCTCTATTCGGATTGCATTCTCGCGCTGGATGCGAAGACCGGAAAATTGAAGTGGCACTATCAGGGCACGCCGCACGATCTGTGGGATTGGGACGCGACGGAGACTCCGGTAGTGATCGACGCGAGCTGGCAGGGGCGGCCGCGCAAGCTGCTGCTGCACGCCAATCGCAATGGCTTTTTCTACGTTTTCGATCGCACGGATGGCAAGCTGCTGTTGGCGAAGGCGTTCGTCCGTAACCTGACGTGGGCAAGCGGGGTAGGCGCGGATGGCCGTCCGGTGAAACTGCCTAATCAGGAGCCGAGCGCCGCGGGAACGAAGGTCTGTCCGTCGCAGGATGGCGCGACGAACTGGTTCTCGCCGTCGTTCAATCCGGCGACGGGACTGTACTACGTGCAGACCTTCGAGAAGTGCAGCGTGTACACGAAGAGCGATCCGGGCGCGTGGCAGGCGGGGCACGAATATCTGGGCGGATCGCAGCACCGGCCGCCGGGAGAGAAGCCGCAGCGGATCCTGAAGGCGATCGATATTCAGAACGGGAAAATCGCGTGGGAATTGCCGCAGCCGGGTCCGGCGGAATCGTGGGGCGGCACGCTGACAACGGCGACGGGACTGGTGATCTTCGGTGAAGAAGGGGGTGCGTTGATGGCTGCCGATGCGACGACGGGCAAACCGCTTTGGAGCTTTCCGACGAATCAGACGTGGAAGGCGTCGCCGATGACGTACGAGTTCGATGGGCGGCAGTTCATCGCGATCGCGGCGGGCTCCGACATTATCGCTTTCGGAATCGACCCGGCGGCGCGATGAAGTCGCTTGGGGCTAACTGTCGCGCAGGCGGTCCAGCTCCGCGACGATCATTTCGCGCACTGTGTCGCGCAGCGCGCCGCTCTGCTTGACGCTCCAGCCTGCAACCGGGACGGGCGGGAGAACGCGGAGGCGAATCGTGAGCGGGTCGCCGAACAGCCACGTATGTCGCGGGAGCGCCGCGCCCGAGCCTTCGACGACCAGCGGCAGCACGGGCACCTGCTCGCGGATCGCAAGTTGAAACGGGCCGTCGTTGAAGGGCAGCAGGGCGCCATTGCGCGAGCGCGTGCCTTCAGGGAAGAAGACTACGGAACAGCGCTGACGCAGGTAGCGCGCGCATTGCAGCATCGCCTTCGCCGCCTTGCGCGCATCGCCGCGCTCCACGGGGACGTCGCCCGCCATGCGGAGCATCCAGCCGAGCAGCGGTACGCGAAATAATTCGGCTTTCGCGAGCCATTTCGTATCGAGCTTCAGGTGCGTGATCACCGGAATATCGGCGAGCGATTGATGATTGCTGACGATGACGTAGATTTGCGAGGGGTCGAGATGTTCGACGCCGGTGACCACGATGTGCCACGGATTGACGTTGCCCATCACGGGGCCGAGGCTGCGGAAAGTACGCGCGGTGCGGCGGCGGAGCGGGTCGCGATCGAATAGCCAGACGACGGCGACGATCGCTAGCCAGAGCGTGATGAGTGCGATGTTGGCGGTCCAGAGCCAGAGCGATCGGAGCGCGCGGATCACGTTAGTGCAACTCGTCGGCGAGCTTCTGGTTCGGTTTGTCGGCGGCGGTAGCGAGCACGTGACTTCAGGTTCGCATACAACTTGTCGTTGGGATGGAAAAGGACTCTAGGGATGGGCGCGCGTGAGTAGGCGGTGGCCCTCTTTGGCGACCACCGCTCCGTAACCGTCGCGGCTCGGATTGGAGTGCGTTCTTCAACGGAGCGGCGCCGCTGCGCGACGGTGTGATGGGAGCGCGGCGGTCACCCGGCGCTCGGCTCTTCGGGCCTTTGGTGGGCCGTGGTTTACTTCAGGTGCGTGGGCTGGGTGAAGGCGCCGTTGCCGGCGGAGTCCCAGACGGCGAAGCGGACCCACTTTTTGCCTGTCGCATCGAAGGGGATGCGGAACTTGCGGCTGCCGAACGGGGCCATGTCGGTGAGCTTGATGATCTGGCGGTCGACCTTGTCGCCATCGCTCCATACGAGCTCGGCGAACTCCGGCGGGAAGGTCCACTCGGCCTCTGCGGCGTACGTGCGCTTCGCACCCGTGCCTTCGACGGCCCCATTGCGGAGCAACACCTCGCCGCTGGTGACGAAGAAATCGCCGGCGCGCAGAGCGCTCAGAACGGGCGACCAGCCCTCGTCGAACTTCGGCACGCGATCGAGCTTGACGTAGTTGACGACGAGCTGCGGATAGGTCTCGTCGTCGGCGTACTTCATGTACGTGTCGCCCTCGGCGAGCAGGTACTTGGGCCCGGTCCATTTGTTCATCTCGTCCATCAGGCCGAGGCAGCGCGTCTCGCAAAGGCGCTGTTCCGATTGATCCACGGGCAGCGATTGGAACGACGCGCCGAGGAAGCGGTCGCTCCGGAAGAAATCCTTCTCGCGCACCGCATCGGGATAACCGGTCGAGCCCTTGGTGCGCGGATGCGTCTGCCAGACGAGGCCGTTCTCCTGCTTCAGGAGATCGAGTTCGTTCGCGGCGGTCGTCGTGTGATAGACCTTTCCGTATGGCGCGAGGTCCTCCTGGAAGGGCTGTCCGGCCGGACCTTTCGCGGGCGCTTTGACGTGTGAGAAGAAGAGCGGGCGCGGGAAGACGAACATGTAATGGCCGCCGAAATTGGCGTCGGGCTCTTCGCCGGGGATCAGTAGGAAATCGCGATCGGAGAATCGACGGCAGCCTTCGAAGTACACCTTCTGCTCGTCGAGGCGCAGCTTGCCCGTGTCGGTGGCGTGCGAATCGGAATGGAAATCGGCGAGGATGGCGAGATTGATGCCGAGCTCGCGGAAGACGGGCAGCCACGTCGGTTCGAAATCCATCGTGCCCGCGTCGGTGAGCTGCTCGTTGAGGTGGAAATGGAAGTGGCTGACCATCACCTTATAGCCGGGCAGCGGCTTGTACACGTCGTCGTGCGTGAATGCCATCACGGCCTGGTGCGTCGCGCGGCTGTCGTCGGGGCTGAGGTAGAAATAGACGGGCATGCGCTGCAGCGTGCCGGGAGGGGCGTTGTAGAGCGCGAAGTTATTGAGCTCGCCGCGCGATTCGGCGACGCGCTTGGCCCAGATTTCGTCGGAGATTCCGTAGGGTTTGTAGCCGACTTCGCGATCGGGCTGGCGCGCGCCGAGCGAGAAAGTCGTGTCGCTATCCTTGCGGTAGTAGACGTAGCCGAGGTTGGTTTCAATCTCGCGCGAGAAGAAGAATTTGTGCGAGGGCGGGAGGAAGGCGAGCGATCCGCCGCCGGCTTCGAGAATCGCCAGACGATTGCGGGCGCGCAATCCCACGGCGTCCTGATTCACCGCGCCGCCGAACTGATATTGCTGCCAGCCGCGTGCCGTATCGCGCCACACCACGCGCGTCTTGTCGTCGATCGAAAAGCCCTTCAGGCCGGCGACATATTTATAAGCGACCGACGGCTCGCTGGTTTTGGCGATGGCTTCCTGCCGCAGCAGGTTCGTGCCGCGGTACACCGTGTACTGGAGCGCGCCGGAGAAAATTCCGGCATCGAGTCCGGGGAATACGACCTCGATCCGCGCGCCGTCGGTGCGCACCTGGCAGGCGGTCACCTGATATTTGGCCCACACTTTGCGGATCTCCTCGGGCTTGCGCGGCAGATCGAGATTCGTGCCGGAGCGCCCGGGCACCATCAGCGGCGAATCCCAGAAGGCGTTCCATTTTTCGCGCTCGATGACGTCGGGGGTGAGCGCGATATTCAATTCGCGCAGCGGTCCGATCTGCTGGTTAGAGAGCCGGCGCACGCCGCTGGTGATTTCGAACTCAGGCGAAAGATTCTTGCCGAGAACGATCCAGCTTCCGCTACCCTTGCGTGCCGCGAGTTCCTGCACGACGGGCTGTCCCGCGCGGACGGCGAACTGCGCCCGCAGTTGTTCGCCGCGCTCGCCTGTCCAACTCAACTCCAGCGCGCCCGAACGCATCTGCGCCGTCAGGCCATCTTGTGCGTGGTATCCGGTGAGGTCGCATTTGAGTTCCTGGCCGAATGCGGCGGCCGTCCACAATCCCGCGAAAACCAGTGAGCGACGTAGCTTCATGGCGAGAGTATATCTGGCGAGAGTATATCAGCGCCAGAAGAGAGATCAGGAATTACGCGACTTTGCGCTGCGCGACCGGCCCGATTTTGGCGACCTTCACCGCTTTGGCAATGCCGAGCTTCTGCAGCAGCCGGATCTCCAGCCAGGTGATATCGACTTCGTACCAGGCGAGTCCATGACGCGCCGATGTGGGATGCGCGTGGTGATTGTTGTGCCAGCCCTCGCCGAAGCTCAGCGCGGCGACGAACCAATTATTCCGCGAGTCGTCGCGCGTGTCGAAGCGGCGCGCGCCCCAGATGTGCGTGAGCGAATTTACCATCCAGGTGGCGTGCAGCCCCATGGTGACGCGGAAGAAGACGCCCCATAAGAGCCAAGGCAAGCCGCCGATGGCGAACAGCGCGATCCCGACCACCGTCAGCGGAACCCAGTGCCATTTCGAAAGCCAGACGTAGAACGGATCGGCCGCGACATCGGGAGCGTACTTGGCGCACGCCACGGCGTCGCAATGCGTGACATCGCCGACCATCATCCACACGATGTGCGACCACCACTTGCCGTCGCGCGGCGTGTGCGGATCACCGTTCTTGTCGGAGAACTGGTGATGGACGCGGTGGGTTGCCACCCAGAAGATCGGTCCGCCCTCGAGTGCGAGAGTGCCGCAGACGGCGAGAAAGTGCTCCAGCCAGAGGGGTACTTGATACGCGCGGTGGGTGTGGAGGCGGTGGTAGCCCATCCCGATTCCCAGGCTGAGCGACGCCCAGTAAAGGAATACGGCTGCGAAAAACGCCGGCCACGTGAAAAAGAACAGCGCCGCGATGGCCCCGAGATGGAAGATGGCGAACGCAGTCACCGTAATCCAATTAATCCCTTCTCGCTTGACCACCGGTGCGAAGTCGATTTCCACAGAGTTCCCCCCAATCCAAGGTATCAGCGAGGCGCGCGGCGTCGTGTAAGAGTTGTGTAATAGGTCGGCGATTGGATGGGTGATATGCTGTCACGCGTGGAAAACCGGAGAGCGTTCCTGAAATCGGCCGTTGCCGCCGGAGCTTTCGTCAACCTGAATCCCGCCGCGATGGGGGCCAATGAGAAGGTCACGCTGGCGTTGATCGGCGGGCGGAATCAGGGGAATGGCGACGCCCTGCGCGCGGTCCGGGCCGGTGCGCGATTTAAGACGTTTTGCGATCTGGATCCGAAGGTCCTCGAGAAGACCGGCGCCGACATCGCGAAACTGCAGGGAAGCAAGCCGCAGTTCGAGGACGATTTCCGCCGCGTGCTCGACGATAAGGAAATCGACGCCGTGATGATCGCCACGCCGGACCACTGGCACGCGCGGATGGCGATTCTCGCGTGCCAGGCCGGGAAGGACGTGTACGTCGAGAAGCCGCTTTGCCAGACGATTCACGAAGGACAGATGATCCGCGATGCGGCGCGCAAGCACAATCGCGTGGTGCAGGTGGGCACGCAGAGGCGCAGCATGGACCACTTCAGAGGCGCCGCCGAATTCGTGGCGTCTGGCCGGCTCGGGAAGGTGCCGTTGATCAAGGCGTGGATCAACCAGATCCGTATCGATATCGGCAAGCCCGCCGACAGCAGTCCGCCGATGGGCGTGGATTACGATCGCTGGCTCGGGCCTGCGCCGAAGCGTCCGTTCAACGAGAATCGCTTCCACTACACGTGGCGTTTTTTCTGGGACTACGGGAATAGCGAGATCGGGAATCAGGGCATTCACGTGCTCGATGTGGCGATCTGGGCGATCCAGTTGATGCGCGGATTTGAGGGCGCGAAGTGCCTGCCCAAGCGCATCTCGGCGACGGGCGGAATTTATTGGCTGGACGATGCGAAGGAGGTCCCCGACACGCAGATCGTGAGCTACGACTACGGCGACATGATGCTGAATTTCGAGCTGCGCAGCTTCGCGACGGATTACGTGATGCCGCATGCCGAGCCGCGGATCGGGCCGAAGAGCGCGGGCGGTCCGGCCGATTTTGCCACGGCGTATTACGGCACGGAGGGCACTGTGCTCGCGCTCAATGATCGGTGGGAGGTCCACTGGCGCGATGGGAAGATCGAGACGACAAAGGCGGGCAGCGGCTCGCACGAAGGCAACTTCCTCGACGCGATCAAGACGCGCAAGAAGCCCAACGCCGATGTCGAAATCGGGCGGCTGAGCACGATGCTCTGCCATCTCGGGAACGTGTCGTACAAGCTGGGGCGCGACGTGCACTTCGATCCGAAGTCGGAGAAGTTCGGCGATGCGGAGGCGAACAAGCTCCTTCGCAAGGATTATCGCGCCGGGTACGAACTGCCGAAGGTGTAAGCTACTACGCAGGCATGTTCACCCGACGAACCTTCCTGCAGACCGTCGCGGCCGCCGGCATGGCTCACGCCGCCGCGCCGCGCGAAGCGCTTCGCGAGTTCTCGCACGCGGACGTCATTCTCACCGGTGGTCCGCTGAAGCAGCAGTACGACTGGGTGCACGCGCATTTCCTTTCGCTGGATAACGACCGCCTGCTCAAGGTCTACCGCCAGCGCGCCGGATTGCCGGCTCCGGGCGACGACATGGGCGGCTGGTATGACGCCGATGGCTTCGTTCCCGGCCACACCATCGGGCAGTATATCTCCGGCCTCTCGCGGATGTACGCGACGACGCGCGATGCCGCCACGCTGGCGAAAGTGAAGCAGCTCGTGGCGGGCTATGCGGCGACGCTCGGCGAGAACGGCTATCCGTTCGCGAGCGAGAAGGCGGCTGTCACCTGGCCGTGTTACATCCTCGATAAGTATGTCATCGGCATGCTCGACGCCAGCCGGCTCGCGGGAGTTAGCGCCGGACGCGAATTGCTGCCGCGCATCATCCGCGGCGCGATCCCACACATTCCCGACCACACCTACGATCGCGGTCCGGACAGTCCCAAGCAAGCACCCTACGACGAGCCGTACATTCTGCCGGAGAATCTTTTCAACAGCTACGAGCTCACGGGCGACCGGCAATTTCTCGATATGGCGCGCCTCTACCTCCTCAATCAGGAGTACTTCGACCCGCTGGCGCAGGGGCGCAATCTGCTGCCGGGGAAGCACGCCTACAGTCACGTGATCGCGCTCAGTTCCGCTGCGAAAGCGTACGAGGTGCTGGGCGACGCGAAGTATCTGAACGCGATCCGCAACGCGTGGGACATGCTCGAAGAGACGCAGCAGTTCGCGTCCGGCGGATGGGGTCCGAAGGAGGCGTTTGTCCCGCCCCACGAAGGCAAGTTGGGCGACATGCTGACTGCAACGCGCGAGCATTTCGAGACGCCCTGCGGCTGCTACGCGCACATGAAGTTGGCGCGCTATCTGCTGCGCTTCACCGGCGAACCGCGCTACGGCGACGGCCTGGAGCGCGTCCTCTACAACACGATACTGGGCTCGATCGAGCCGACTAATAACGGCGACTACTTCTATTACTCGGACTACCAGGCCGGCGCGCACAAAGGCTATTACAAGAAAAAATGGCCGTGCTGCTCGGGGACCCTCGTCCAGGGAGTCGCGGACTACGCCACCAGCATTTACTTTCACGATTCAGGCGGCGTCTACGTCAATCTGTTCACGCCGTCCGAAGTGCGCTGGAAGAATATCCGCCTGATTCAGAGCACGCAATATCCGCACGCCGATTCGGTGCATTTCCGCGTCGACACGCCGAAGGCAGCCGAGTTTGCGCTCCACCTGCGCATTCCCGCGTGGCTCTCGGGTGCCGCTTCCCTGAGTGTCAACGGAAAATCTGTCGACATCGCGGCCGAGCCCAACACCTTCGCGACCGTTCGCCGCCGCTGGAATCCGAACGACACGTTGGAAATGAAATTACCCTGGCGCGATCGAACTCAAGCCATCGACGATCGTCACCCGGAGACCGTCGCGCTGATGCGCGGTCCGCTGATGATGGTCGCCATCGACCCGCCCGCCGGCACGCCCGAACTTACCGCCCCCGGACTGCGCTTAGAGCCGTTCTACGCCGTGCGCAGCCAGACTTACACCACTTACTTCCGCAAATCGTAACTTCGCACGCACGATTCGACGGGAGCGCTGCCGGCCGTCTTCCTGCCCTCGCCATCGTACTCGCCCCACCCCCTGTTGGCGATGAAGTAGAACTGATCG
>JAOAPT010000177.1 GCA_025463045.1 Candidatus Solibacter sp. | reverse complement strand
GCACCGCTATCTTCCGCTGGTCGTCGCCCTGGAATTTGCGGCGGCTGACTCAGGCGATCCCCCGACTCCGTTCCCTGGACCCAAACTTCTGGAGAACTTCGTCCGGCAGATGGCGGGGTGAACCCATTGTTTTCATCGCCTTTCGATGGGTAATTTCCCGTCACACTGTATTGCGGAATTCACAGATTGACCGCGCCAAGTGATTCGATCTAAAATAGATGTCAGCTTAGATCCAGTCCTGTCCTAAGAAGCGGAGCCGTATGAACGCTACACGCCTTTCGATCTCCTGCCTATCTTTGCCCCTCTTTCTTGGCCTCTACGCGGTTGCGCAGGACAAGAAGAAGGGCGACACTTCCCAGCGCGAAACCGTCGCACGTCCGATGACCGAGAAGGAGCGCCGGAAGAAAGAAGAGAAGCTCCGCAAGGAGTTGGAGACCCCGTACCGCAAGTGGCTCAACGAAGACGTCGCGTATATCATCAGCGACGAAGAGCGCACCGCGTTCAAGCGCCTGCAGACCGATGAAGAGCGCGAGCAGTTCATCGAACAGTTCTGGCTGCGCCGCGATCCCACCCCGGACTCCATCGAAAACGAGTTTAAGGAAGAGCACTACCGCCGCATCGCTTACACCAACGAGAACTTCGCATCCGGTATCCCCGGCTGGAAGACCGATCGCGGCCGTATCTATATTACGTACGGACCGCCGGACGAGAAGGAAACGCATCCTTCGGGCGGCACCTACGAACGCCCCTCGGAAGAAGGCGGCGGCACCACCTCCACGTTCCCCTTCGAGCAGTGGCGCTATCGCTACATCGAGGGCGTGGGCAGCGACATCATTATTGAATTCGTCGACCCGACCATGTCGGGCGAGTATCGCATGACCATGGATCCCTCGGAAAAGGACGCGCTGTTGTACGTTCCCGGCGCCGGCCTGACCATGATGGAACAGATGGGCATGTCCAGCAAGACCGATCGTTTCAACCGCACCGATGGCACCCACCTCGGCGTGCCGTTCGGGGCGGAGACGGAAAAGATGAACCAGTTCAACCGGCTGGAGCAGTTCGCCAAGTTGCAGCGCCCGCCGGCGATCAAGTTCAAGGATCTGGAAGCTGCTGTCAATTCGCGCATCAGCTACAACATCCTGCCGATGAAGGTCCGCGCCGATTTCTTCCCGCTGACTGACGCCAGCGTATTGACGTTCGTCACCTTGCAGTTCGACAACAAAGACCTGCAGTTCCACGCCAAAGACGGCGTGCAGAAGGCCTCCGTCAACATCTTCGGCAAGGTCAGCACCATGACCCGCCGCATCGTCACCAACTTCGAGGACACGGTGGAAGTCACCAGTCCGCCGGAGTACCTGCAGCAGACCGCGCAGCGCAAATCGATCTACAACAAGAGCGTGCCGCTGGCGCCCGGGACCTACCGCCTGAACGTCGTCGCCAAGGACGTAATCGGTGGGAATCTGAACAGTTACGAAGTGGCGCTGGTCGTCCCCCGGATGGATGCGGAGAAGCTGACCGCCAGCAACATCGTGCTGGCCGACCTGATCGAGCATGTCCCCACGAAGAGCATCGGGATGGGGCAGTTCGTGATCGGCACCTCCAAGGTCCGCCCGCGCGTGGATGACATCTTCAAGCGCGACGAGAAGATGGGTATCTACTTTAAGATCTACAACTTCGGTTCGGACGGCGACAGTCGCGTGCCGGAGGGCGAGGTCAATTACGAGGTCACCAAGAACGGCACCAATGAGAAAATCTTCGAATTGAGCGAAGACGTCTCCAAGGTGCCCGGCGCCTCAACCAACCAGGTCACAATTGAAAAATTACTGCCGCTGAAGGATCTGGCCCCGGGTTCTTATACATTAAAGGTGAGGATCACCGATAAAAACCGTAAACAGGTGCTCACCCCGTCGGCCCAATTTACGGTAACCTAGGAACAGCGGGTGGCCCCCCGCACAGATGAGCGTCGTTTGATGCTACTGGCACGGTCGCACAATACGGTGGCTTCATTGGTATTCGCAGGCATTGTGTGCCTCGGAATATCAGCCGATGGGCAGGCGGCAACGCCGGTCAAACTGGCGGGTGCGATTACCGGGTTCGTCACCGATGCCGCGGGCGTTCCTCAGATGGGCGCTGCGGTCGTTCTCTTCAATCGTCAGGAGCGCCAGTTCGAGCGCGCCCTCACCGATGAACGTGGCGTCTTCAAGTTCCTCGGCCTGAGCCCGGACCTCTATTCCGTCAAAGTAACGCTCGCGGCGTTCGTGCCTGCCCTCAGGAAGGGCATCCTGGTGCAGCCCGGAATGGCGAGCGTCCTCAACGTCAACCTTAATACGCTCTTCAGTTCCATTCAGTTCGCCTACCCGCCGATCGAGAGTGGCGCGCTGATGACGGACGAGTGGAAATGGGTGCTGCGCAGCGCGGGTCCCACGCGCCCGATCCTCCGCTTCAACGGAGATGCGCTGGCGCGCGATGCTTCGGCAACCCGGCCGCGCACTGCGGCCTTTAGCGACACGCGCGGGGTCTTCAAGGTCTCCGCCGGCGAAGGTTCGCTGGCGAGCGGCGTCGCGAATGAAGCCGATCTCGGCACGGCATTCGCCTTGGCCACTTCGCTCTACGGCAACAACATGCTGCAGGTCAGCGGCAACCTGGGATATGGCTCGCAGACGGGCGTTCCCAGCGCGGCTTTCCGCACCAGCTACAGCCGCAATCTGGGCGGCGGCTCTCCGGAAGTTTCGGTGACGATGCGCCAGCTTTACCTGCCCGGACGTTTGGGAGCGGCGCTCGGAGGCAACGAATCCGCCCTGCCGATGCTGCGCTCCATGTCCGCCAGCCTCGACGATCATACGCAACTCAGCGACGAGCTCTCCGTGCAGTACGGCTTCACGATGAATTCCGTTTCCTTCCTGGATCACCTTACTTATGCGAGCCCTTACGTCCGCATGACGTACTCGCTCGGTGACGCGGGCGATCTGGAATTCGCGTACACGTCCGGCGATGCGCGTCCCGATCTCGCAGGCAAGGGTTCGGACGTGGACATCCAGCGCGATCTGAATTCGCTCGGCATGTTCCCCCGCATCAGCCTGCGCGACGGCCGTCCGAAGATCCAACGCGGTGAAAATTTCGAGCTCAGCTTCACGCGCAAGATCGGTTCGCGGACGTACCAGGTTTCGGCATACCGGGAAACGGTCAGCAACGCCGCGCTTTCGTTGGTCGCCCCGGCCGGCATGTACGCCGCTGGCGATATTCTGCCCGACCTCTTCACGGGCACCTCCACTTTCAACGCAGGCGATTTCCGCACGACAGGCTACACCGCGGCCGTTACCCAGAACGTCGGCTCGCACGTGACCGCGATGTTGATGTACGGATCCACGGGCGGCTTGACGGCGGACGATCGCGAACTGGTCAGCAACAGTCCGGATGAACTCCGCTCGATGATTCGCGCCGGACGCCGCAAATCCGCGACCGCCCGAATCACCGCCGTCTCTCCCTGGACCGGCACCCACTTGATCGCCAGTTATCAGATGACCGGCGACCATCGCTGGGCGTCGCCGGGCCACTTGTACGCCACGGGCGCAGTGAACCCGATGCCCGGACTGAACTTGTACTTACGGCAGCCGATCCCGCGGATTCCGATGCTGCCCTGGCGGATGGAAGCCACCGCCGACCTGCGAAATATGTTGGCCCAGGGCTACCTGCCGCTCGGCGTCGCCGGCGGTCAAAGCCTGATGCTGGTCGAGACTCCCCGAAGCTTCCGCGGTGGATTGAGCTTCATTTTCTAAGTGAGCTTTCCGCGTATCGATTCCCATCAGCACTTCACGCGCGAGTACCTTCCGCCCCTGCTCTTCCCGATTCTCAAACGCAACCGTTTCGATGGCACGGTCGTGGTGAACAGCATTCCCCCGGTTGAGGAGAATCGCTGGCTGCTGGAACTCGCCCGCGAGCACGAGTTCATCCGCGGCGTG
>JAOAPT010000163.1 GCA_025463045.1 Candidatus Solibacter sp. | reverse complement strand
CCACCGCTCCCTCACGGTCGCGGCTCTGATTGGGGCTCGATTCTTCAACGCAGTGGTATCGCGGTTCGGCGGCAAGCGCTTGCTGAAGTGTGCGGTTCGGATTGGAGGCACGTTCTTCAATGGAGTTCTCCATGGCCCCGTTCGGGGCCGCAACAAGGGATGAAAATGCACGATCGCTTTCAGGCGCGTCATTTTCACGGGAGCGGTGTCGCGAAGCAGCGCAGCCGCTCGGCGCTCCGTCGCGCGCCAAAGCGCGAGTCCGGTCGCGGCTCTGATGGGGGCTCAACGCCAGCATTCGAGAATCCTTCGGCCGACCGAAAGAGCGGACGCAACGTCGGCCGCACGCACGATTTCGTCGGGATGATGGCTGATGCCGCCGGGGCTTCTCACGAACAGCATCGCGGTGGGAAAGCGCTGCGCGACGATCATCGCGTCATGTCCCGCACCGCTGATCATTCGGTGAACTGGACAGCCCGCGTCGCGCACCGCGCGCTCCACGATGCCGGTCAGCGCCGGGTCCATCGGGACGGACGCCTGATCGAGTAGGACGCGCGTGGCACACTGCACTCCGCGCCCCGCGGCAATGTCGAATGCGGCCGTGAAGGCCCGGTCCACCGCGGCGCGCCGGATGCCATCCACCGCATGACGAATGTCGAGCGATGCCGTGGCGCGGCCCGCGATCACGTTTGATGCGCCGGGCTCGACGGTCAACGAACCGACCGTCGCGAGCAGCTCCGGAGTACGGGCGGCGAGCTTTTCGACGGCGCCAATCCACTCCGCGGCCGTGGCCAGCGCATCGCGCCGCAGCTCCATCGGGGTGGTCCCGGCATGGTTCGCTTTGCCGTAAAACTCCACCACGCCGCGGGTCTGCCCGGCAATCGCGGAGACTACGCCGAGGGGATAGTCGAGGCTGTCGAGCACCGGACCCTGTTCGATGTGGAACTCGAGGAAGCCGGCGATCTTCTGCTGCCACGCCGCTTCGGGAATCTCCTCGGGCTTCAGGCCGAATTCGCGGATCGCAGGCTCGATGCGCTCGCGCAGCACATCATCAATGGTTCCCACCACGCCGCGGCTGCCGATGAACGGAACGCCGAAACGCACGCCTTCCTCTTCGGAGAATCCGATGACCTCGATCTCGACCGAGAGACGGCTGCCGCGCAGCGACTCTACCAGCGCCACGCCGATGAGCACCCCCAGCGGCCCGTCGTACGCGCCGCCGTGCGGGACCGTATCCAGATGCGAGCCGATCACCAGCCGTGGAGCGCCGGGCTTCGCCGCGGGATACAGACCGCGCAGGTTACCGACGGCGTCAATGGTGACGGCGCACCCCGCTTTCACCAGCCACTGCGAGACTCGTTCGTGAACGGCATGCATCGGCGGCGAGAGATACGTGCGCGTGATGTGGCCGGGCTCCTCGGTAAATTGGGCGAGTTCCCGGCAGCGTTCGATCACCGACATTAAGTTCCTCTGTACGTGCTGTAGCCGTAGGGCGAAACCAGCAGAGGCACGTGATAGTTTCCTGTCGGATCGGCGATGCCGAAGCGGACCACGATCTCCTCGAGAAACGGCGGGTCCGTCAGTGAAACACCCAGCGCACGGAAGTAATCGCCCGCCGCGAATGTGATTTCGAAATGGCCGGTAGGAATTCGATCGCCGGACAGCAGCGGCTTGTCGGTGCGGCCATCGCCATTGGTCACCTGCGTGAGGCAGTGGACACGGTCGGCTCCGTCGAAGCGCCACAGCGCCACCTTCATTCCCGCAGCGGCCTGGCCGCGGGACGTATCCAGCACGTGAGTGGAAAGTCGCGCCACACTATCTCCTGAGACTCAGCCCGAGACATCCATAGGGAGGGCGCGAGTCGGTATATACACCGAGTTCCTCGCCCTGTTCAACGATGGTGTCCCAAGTTCGATTATTGGCTTCCAGGTGAACCTCCGCGATCGCCGGGATCTCTTCGAGCATCCTGGTTCCCAGTTGATAGATTACCTGCTGAATGCTGCCGGATTCAAAGGAGTGAAATACCTCGTGAACCATACGGCGAACGCGCGCCGTCACTTTGCCTTCGGTGAACGCGGCTTCCGGCGTGATGTACTGCCAATCGAGATCGAGCCACATGTGCAGCGGCCGGTTTGTGATGTTGGGCAGCGTGGTGTACTGATCACGCAGAAAACCCTGGAAGGCACTGCCGCCGAGACGCAGCAGGCGAAAGCCGCGGACACCCGAGCGCGCCTCAATGACCTGCAGTTCGCCGTCTTTACGCCGGAGTTCCACACGGGCATCGGCAACGTCCGGACCGGAGGGTGCAAACGCGACGTCGCTCTCGGTGAGCGCGGCGTAGGGCGCCTGTTTCGCGGAGAGTTGAATGCCCTCGGTGTGCGGATAAGTCTCCATGAACTTGCGCGCGAGGAAATCGCAGAACGACTCCAGATCGTAGCCCGTGAAGTTCAGGGTCTCGCGCTGGATGAAGTTCTTCATCGAATCGGTGGCCACTAAGTTCGTGTTGTCGCCGGTCGTATAGGTGGGCCAGAATGCGTCGCCGTAGAGCAGCATTTTGACAGAGGCGCCGAACACGGGGCAGCAGCCTTCGGGCACGCCGCCGCCACGATTCAGGCGATAGACGATGACGTCGCCCTTTCCGTAGTAGTTCTGCTTCCAACCGCTGGCAAACCGTTCCATCGTTAATCTCAATCTCCTGTCACTGCGTCCTGCAAGCGGAAGGACGCGATCCGGTATACCTGCGTGAGTGCTTCCTGAAACTCTGCTTCGGGCGCCGCTGCAATGCGCCGCTCGAGCGCGCCCAAAATGTCGGCGACGGTGCTGCCCTTGACCGCGAAGAGAAACGGAAAGCCGAACTTCTCGCGATAGCGCGTGTTCATCGCGTGCAGCCGCTCGAAATCGGCGGCGGACATGCGGTCGAGTCCGGCACCGGTCTGCTCGCCGATCGATGCGTCGCTCATTCGGGCGCGCGCGCCGAGATCGGGATGTGCGCGCAGCAGCGCCAACTGCGTCTCGCGCGTGGCGCCTTCGACTTCGCGGACCATGGCGGAGTGCAGCGCGCTGCGATCGGCGAACGGACGGAGGGCACGCGCCTGTGCCGCCACCCACGGAGAGTCTTCGAAGATCCATCCGAACGCGGCGACGAATTCGTCATGCGACAGGGAGTTGACCTCGCCGATCGTCATATCTTCACCGGGCGGCCTTCCACCCAGACCTGCTCGATACAGGACGCATCCGCAACCGTGAAGATGGCGGACAACAGATGCTCCGCCGAGGGCGCGTTCCGCATGACGGCGGCGAGCGAACTGTTCCGCGGAGCGCGCACGTAGACCACGTCGGCGGACTTGCCTTCGCTGAAATCGCCGGTCTCGCGCTCCAGTCCCAACGCTTCAGCGCCGGCCAAAGTTGCGAGGTAGAGCAGATGCTCGGCAGCGAGCGGAAAGCCGTCGGGCGTGAGGCGCTGCAGCAGGTACGCCTGCAAGCCTTCCTTCAGCATCCCGAAGCCGATGCCGCCACCAACATCGGTGCCGAGCGCGAAGTGGACGCCACGCGCGAGGTGCCGCCGCATGGGAAGAATGCCGCTGCCGAGCGCGGCATTGCTGCCCGGGCAATGAGAAGTGCTGCAACGGTTGGCGGCCATGCGCTCCAGTTCGGCGTCGGTGGTCTGCACGTTGTGCGCGAAGACGGAATGACGGCCGGCCAGGCCATGGCGCTCGTAAACCGCGAGGTAATCGGCATCCCGCGGAAAGAGGCGCGCAACTTCCTTCACCTCGGCGCGCGATTCGTTCAAGTGAGTCTGAAAGCGCACGCCCGGATTCTCGCGGAGGAGCGCGCCGCAGACCTCGAGGATCGCGTCCGAGCACGAGAGCGCGAAGCGCGGCGTCACTGCGTAGAGCAGGCGGCCCGTGCCGTGGAAGTCGCGGATGAGTCGCGTGCTATCGCGGTACGCCTTTTCGGGAGACTGGTGCAATTCCGGCAGCAGCATGCGGTCGGAGAGCACCATGCCGGCGACGATCCGCAAACCGGCGGCCTGGGCCGCTTCGAACAATGCGGCAGTCGACGCCGCGAAGTGCGACCCGAAGACGAGCGCGGTGGTGGTGCCGTGTGCCGCCAGCCCGCAGACGAACTCGTTCGCGATGGTGCGCGCGTAATCCACGTCGGCGAACTTCGCTTCCTCAGGGAGGGTGTAGCGCTGCAGCCATTCGAGGAGTCCATGGCCGAGACAGCCGAGGATGCGGACCTGCGGGAAGTGGATGTGGGTGTCGATGAAGCCAGGCAGCAGCACGCCGCCGCGCAGATCGCGCACGGCAACATCGGGATGAGACTGGCGGACCGAAGCGTAATCACCGCACGCCGCGATGCGGCCGTTCGCGATGAGCAGTCCGGCATCCTCATGGAAGGCGAGCGAGCCCGGCGTACGGAATGGATTGCGCGGCACGTGAAAGAGTGCCGCGCGAAGGATTTCGGATGTCACGGTTGGGCGACTCCGACGGCGGAGGGCTGGGGCTGCGGCGCCCCCTCGCGGGCGCGTTGGACGGCCCAGAAGACGCGCTCCGGAGTGGCCGGACTATCGAGCAGCACGAGGCCGCCTGTGCCGAACGCGGCGATCGCATCGCGGATCGCTTCACGGGCCGAGAGGGCGAGCATCAACGGCGGCTCGCCGACGGCTTTACTACCGGAGACGACACCCGGTTCGGCAGCGCGGGTGAGGAACTCGACGCGGAAATCCTCGGGCAGTTCGGACCACGACGGCAGTTTGTAGGTGGACGCGCCGGCGGTCATCAGACGGCCGTCGTCGTTCCAGATCAACTCTTCGAGAGTGAGCCAGCCGAGGCCTTGCACGTAACCGCCTTCCACCTGGCCGCGATCGATCAGGGGCGATGGAGAGTCGCCGACGTCCTGCAGGATGTCGGTGCGCAGCACCTGGTACTGTCCGGTGAATCCATCGACCGCGACTTCCGTGACGGCGGCGCCATAGGCGAAATAGTAGAACGGCCGGCCGAGTCCGCTGACGGCATCCCAGTGAATCTCGGGCGTGCGGTAGAAGCCCTGCGCGAAGAGCGGCGTGCGCTTGCGATAAGCGACCTCGACGACGTGCGCGAAGGGCAGTCCGACGCTGCCCGGGCAGGCGATGCGGCCGCCGGAAAACGTGAGCGCGTCCTGCGGGCAATTCAGCAACTCGGCGGCGATGGGCGCAAGGCGCTCCTTCAACTGGCGGCAGGCATCGAGCACGGCAGCGCCGTTGAGGTCGGTGCCGGAGGAAGCGGCAGTCGCCGAGGTATTCGGCACCTTGTCGGTGCGGGTGGGCATGATGCGCACGAGTTCGAGATCCACGCCCAACCCGTCGGCGGCGATCTGCTGAATCTTGGTGTGCAGGCCCTGCCCCATTTCGGTGCCGCCATGACTGACCTGCACGCTGCCATCGCGGTAAACGATGACGAGCGCGCCGGCCTGGTTGTACCAGGTGGCGGTGAAGGAGATGCCGAACTTGACGGGGGTGATGGCGAGGCCGCGTTTGCGATGCGGATGAGCAGCGTTGTATTGATCGATCTCGGCGCGACGCACATCGAAGCGGCTGGTGTGGTGCAGCTCATTCCAGATGCGCTCGATGCGGCCGGCATCTTTGACCGGCATACCGTAATGGGTGGAGTCGCCTTCGCGATAGAAATTGCGGCGGCGGACGAGTTCGGGCGCGAGTCCGAGGGAACGCGCGACGCGATCGAGCACTTCTTCGATGACCAGCATTCCCTGCGGACCGCCGAAGCCGCGGAAGGCGGTCTGCGAAGTTTTGTTGGTGCGGCAAACGTAACCGGAGACGTGGACGGCCGGCAGCATGTAGGCGTTGTCAATGTGGAAGAGTGCGCGGCCGAGGATCGGCTCGGAGAGGTCGAGGCTCCAGCCGCCATCACCGAAGAGGTTGACGTCGAGACCGAGGATGCGGCCCTCGTCGTCGTAGCCGGCGGTGAAGCGTGCGAGGAAGGGGTGGCGCTTGCCGGTGATCGCCATATCGAGAACGCGCGGGAGGCGGACCAGGACGGGCCGCTTGGTTTTCCACGCGCCGACGGCGGCGATC